>CAKSSZ010000001.1 GCA_934489915.1 uncultured Clostridia bacterium
GCCCGCTTCTCCTGCAACCGCTTTTGCCAGCAGCGTTTTTCCGGTTCCCGGAGGTCCCACCAGCAGAATGCCCTTTGGAATTCTGGCACCGATCTCAATAAACTTTCTGGGATCCCGCAGAAAATCAACGATTTCTGCCAGCTCCTCCTTCTCCTCATCTGCTCCGGCCACATCCCGGAAGGTATGCTTCTTTTTATCGTCGGTCAACACACGGGCACGGCTCTTGCCAAAGGACATCATCCTGCCGCCTCCACCACCGCCCTGTCCCTGCTGGAATAGGAAAAACATCATAAATCCAAACATGAGAATGGTGAGCAAACCGGGGAGCAGACTCAGCCACCAATTTTCTCCCTCATGCTTGGCGCTGACCTGCAGCTTGTTTTCTCCCACCGCTTTTCGGATTGCGTCGCCGGCATCCTCATATAAAATTCTTTGACTGGGAATTTCCATGGAATATTCCTTCCCGTTCTCCAGCTGGATGGTTGCGTCCGTATCGGAAAGCATCATCTTGGTAACCTCGCCCTGCTCCAGATACTGCACCAAGTCGGAATACACCTTAGTCTCCGGTTGGGCATTGATCCCAAACACTGCCCACAACCCCCAGATTAACACAAAGAGCAGTAAGTAAAATCCAATATTTCTCCAAAATCTGTTCATATACTTCTCCATTCTGTCGCCCCGCCGGGGCCTCATTTATTCTTCATAAACCGAACGTTTTAATACACCCAAGTAGGGCAAATTGCGGAATTTTTCTCCATAATCCAAGCCGTATCCGATTACAAACTCATCCGGGATTTCAAATCCGGTGTACTTTACCTCCACCGGCACAACCCGGCGGGAAGGCTTATCAAAAATGGCACAAACATCCACCGCTGCCGCCTGCTTACCCTTCAGGTAATCCAGCAGAAAGCTCAGGGTATTTCCGCTGTCTACCACATCCTCTGCAATAATCACATGCTTTCCCTCCACGGAAATATCCAAATCCTTTACGATTTGAACATGACCGGAGGATTTGGTGCCGCTGCCATAAGAAGAAACATACATAAACCCGATGCTGAGAGGTAAATCAATGGAACGAATTAAATCAGAGGCAAACAATGCCGCACCCTTTAAGACGCATACAATTGCAACCTCCTGACCGGCATAATCCCGTGTGATGGCTGCGCCCAGCTGCTCCACCCTCGCTGCAATTTCCTCCTTGGTGTATAAGATCTTTTCCACCATATCCTGCTGGCTCATTTCTCATCCGTCCTTTCCCACTGAACAATCAGACAATCCTCCTTGCCCCGGTAAGCTTTGGCAACCCCCAGCCCCGTTCCGCCAATGATTGTGCCGCCGCATTCTGCAAGCACAAGCAGTTGTCTTTCATAACGGGGTATTTTCCGATCAATCAGTACTTTTTTTAACTTTTGTTTTATTCCGTTCAGGCAGATCACATCCCCTGCCCGACGGTTTCTCAAATAGATCCCCTGTTGTACCAAGGAGTAATCAAATGCCCAGCCGCAGTTTTCCGGACAATCCTGCGCCGTTCCCCGATATGCAGTAAACAAATACGGAGAACCGGTTGGCTGCACCTGCGCCCCCTCTTTTAGCAAAATCCGAAAAGGAGGAAGCTCCCGCCGGCGGTAGATCCGCAGCATTTCATAGCTGTTTTCTACCCAAATATCCTCCCCCAAACAATAGCGCTTTCCGGTGGTTCCCCGATGCAGCACTGCCAATGCACTCTCCACCCGGTCATACCACAAATTTTGCATAGAACCGTAAATTCGCTCCCACGCAAGCCGCAAAACACGCCGCTGCAGGGCAGGTGAAAGCAATAAAAATTCATCCCGGCGGCAGCAATAGCCGCCCTCGCAGATACGCATCATCTTCCAGGCAGATTCCGTATCCTGCCGCAATTGATCTGCATCCCTGCGAGATGATTCCGCCGTCCTTGCCAATAAATCCACAACTCTCGGCTGCAGCTGCTCCAATAAAGGGAGAAGATCCAACCGAATTTGGTTTCTTTTATAAATACGGGAAAGGTTGCTTTGGTCTGTACAATAGGAAAGCCCTTCTTCCCGGCAAAACGCTTCTATTTCAGCCCGACTGACCGACAGCAACGGGCGAATCAGCCCATTTTGTATGGGCGCCATTGCTCCCAGACCGTCCGTCCCGCTGCCGCGCAGCAAATGGAGCAGCACTGTTTCTGCCTGGTCATTCTTATGGTGAGCCAGTGCAATTTTATCCTGTTGTAAGGAAGCAAAAAAGCGGTATCGCAGCTCACGCCCGGCCGTTTCTACGCTGATTTTTTTCCGGGCAGCCCAAGCCGCAACATCTTCCGTTGCCGTAAAAAGCGGCACCTGCAGCGACCGGCAAAGCTGCCGGCAAAAGGAGGCGTCCTGTTCTGCCTCCGGCCGCAGTCCGTGATTTAAATGCGCCGCAGACAAAGTAAATTCCATTTGTTCGGATAATCGACTGCAAAGTGCCAGTAAGCAAACCGAATCCGCCCCGCCTGACAAAGCAACGCAAATCCGCTCCCCCGGCAGGATTAATTCATGCTCGGTTACAGCGTTCAGAAAACACTCCCATACCTTAGACATCATTTCGCTCCAAATTGCAGAATTTGGTAAACTGTCCTAAAAAGCACATTTTCAATGTCCCCGTAGAGCCGCTTCTATGCTTGGCCACAATACATTCCGCCACATTTCGCTCTTCGGTATTTTCATTGTAAACCTCGTCTCTATATAAAAACATAACAATGTCAGCGTCCTGCTCAATCGAACCGGATTCACGCAAATCGGAAAGCATCGGCCGGTGATCTGCCCGCTGCTCCGGCGCACGGGACAGCTGTGAAAGTGCAATCACCGGCACGTCCAGCTCCTTTGCCATCAGCTTTAAGGAACGGGAAATGTCGCTGACCTCCTGCTGACGGGACTCGCTCCTGCGCCCCTCCATCAGCTGCAAATAATCCACCACAATCAGTCCCAGGTTTTTTTCCTGCTTCAACCGTTTGCACTTGGAGCGGATTTCATTAATGGAGATACTGGCTGTATCATCCAGATAAAAAGGAACATTATAATACATCTTGGCGGCTTTATTCAGCCGATCCCAATCGTTGGAGTCCAGATTGCCCACCTTCATTTTACCGGCGTCTACCAACGCCTCAGCGCAAAGGAGACGGCTGACCAGCTGTTCCTTGGACATTTCCAATGCAAAAAACGCAGTCGGCACCTTTCCCCGTGATGCAGCATATTGGGCAATATTTAATGCCAGCGCTGATTTTCCCACGGCTGGTCTTGCCGCCAGTAATACCAAGTCGGAATTATGCAGCCCTGCCGTCAGTTTATCCAAATCAGACAAGCCGGTAGAAATCCCGGTAACAGCGCCGGAGTTCTGGGATAATTTCAGCAGCATATCAAAGGTTTGAGGAATCACCTCATCCACACGCACAAAGTCCCGCTGCTCCTTATCCTGCAAAATATCAAAGATTTTTTGCTCTGCAGCGTCCATAATAACGGGGACTTCTTCCGTTTCTGTCACACACAGCTCCGTGATCTCCCCCGCTGCCTTGATCAGCTTGCGCAGGGTAGATTTATCCTTCACAATTTTAATGTAATATTGTAAGTTTTCCGTAGTCGGAACGCTTGCCGCCAATTCCGCAAGATAGGGTAGCCCGCCGATTGCCTCCAGGCTGCCCCGCTGCTGCAATTGATTTTGCAGCACCACTGCGTCTACCGGCTTTCCCAGATGATACAAATCCGTCATGGCGCAAAATACCTCGCGGGTCACCTGTAAATAAAAATCCTCTTCCCGCAATGCGCCGGCAACAGTCGAAATTTGCTCCGGGTCAAACAAAACGGCTCCCAGCACGCTTTGCTCTGCCTGCCGACTATAGGGCACTGTTTTAAATCCTTCGCCCTGCGTCATATGCCCTTGCTCCTTCCTATAGCTCCCTGATCGGAATCCGGGCTTCCCTGTTTCGTGAAATCTTGATTCACCGTGTTACACCCGCCGGAATTCCGTTTGTTTTCCCTATGCCTCCGTCACCTTCACCGTACAGGTGCTATGCACCTGGGGATGCAGCTTCACTTCAAGCTTATGGGTTCCGGTCGTTTTAATCCCGCCGTCCGGCACAACCAGCTTGCGTTTATCCACAACAACATGCAGCTGCATTTTAACCGCCTCGGCAATGTCCTTTGCTGTGATCGAGCCAAACAATTTTCCGTTTTCCCCGGCTTTTGCAGACAATGCAACGGAACCTGCTTCCAGCTTTTTCGCAATGTCCTGTGCCTGTTCCAATTCCTGCTGCTTCCGGAAAGCCTCCGCCTCCTGCCGCCCTTTTAACACGTTCAAGCTGGATTTGTTGGCCTCCACCGCCAAACCCCGAGGCAGCAAGAAGTTCCTGGCGTATCCGTCGCTCACCTCTACATAATCGCCTTTTTTCCCTTTTCCTTTCACATCTGCCTGTAAAATCACTTTCATATGAATTCCCTGTACCTTTCTCCCGCTTTTTTCCTCGCCGTGCCTGCGGGCAGAGCATGGCATATTTCAGGCAAGGCAATCAGCCCTGCTCATTTTGCAAATATTGATCAATCAAAGAAAGCACCTGTTGTTTTGCTTCCTCCAATGTGGCTCCTTCTAAAATCACACCGGCTGCTGTCTGGTGACCGCCTCCGCCGATTTGCTCCAACACCCGCTGTACATTGACTGCTCCTCTGGAACGTGCGCTGATATGCACATGCCCCTCATGAGGACAAAGAACGAAGCTGGCGTTGATTTCTTCAATGGTAAGCAACTCGTCTGCCGTCATGGGCATAATCTGCATGTCGTCCTTCCCGGGCAGGCAATAAGTAACAGCAAAATGTTTTTGATAAATGTTTGCATGTTCCACAGCGTCTGCAATTTTACGGAAGGTTTCCAAATCCGTTTGAAACATTGCCTGCACCCGTACCGGGTCAGCGCCCATGCGGCGCAGATAAGAGGCAGCGTCAAAGGTTCGCACATTGGTTCTCACCGTAAAGTTTTTCGTATCCAGCACAATGCCGCTCAGCATCGCCTCCGCCTCCGTCTTGGATAACCGGAGACCGTTCCCGATATATTGCAGAATTTCACTAACCATTTCACAGGTGGACGAAGCATACGGCTCCTGATAAGTCAATGCTGCCTGGTTAATAAACTCGGTGCTCCTGCGATGGTGATCAATCAAAACCACATGAGAGGATCGCTCCACCAATGCCGGACATTCCACCAAAGAAGGCCGGTGAATATCCACCACGACCACCAATGTATTCTCCCGTACAAAATTCGTCGCATGCGCCGGTTCTAACCAAAAAGGCGGCAAGTCCTTTTTCAGCCCGCTGACCATTTTTTTCACGGAAGAATTGCACTCTCCCAGCACCACCCGAATCGGCGTATCCAAATGGCGGGCAATGGCACAAATTCCCAACGCTGCGCCAATGCAATCCGCATCCGGATTTTTATGTCCCATAACAATCACATCGGAGGCATTGCGAATGAGTCCGCACAACGCCTGGGCTACTACTCTCGCCCGAACCCGGGTCCGTTTTTCCGTTTCCCGGGAATTCCCGCCAAAGAAAGAGAATTGATCCTCCTGCTTTACTACCGCCTGATCGCCGCCCCGTCCCAGCGCAAGCTCCAATGCCGCCTGAGACGCAGAAAATGCGTCTGCCACAGACTTCTGCCGGCTGCCCAGTCCAATGCTCAGGGTAACCGGAATTTCTCCGTATCCTTTGATTTTTTTCACTTCGTTTAAAATAGAGAACTTCTCATCCAGCAGCTGGTTCAAATGCCGCTGATCTAAAATCAGCAAAAACCGATCCCGCTCCATGCGGCGAATCATGCCCTCAAGGGGCGCTGCCCAATGATACAACAGGCTTTCTAACTCAATTAACAGTTTATTTTGTTCTCCGTCCGCCAAGCCGGACATGACCTCGGCGTAATTATCTACAGTAATGGTTCCTGCCGCAATTCGTTCCGCATAATACCCTTGTTCTAAAAAACGTTCCCGGGTAATATCAATTAACATCACGCTCCGGCTTACCGTCTCTCCCTCTAAGGTCTGCACCAGCAAGGAATAGGTTTTCTCATGAAAAACAATATCCCGCACAAATGCTTTCTTTTCCTCCAACCCGTTACAGCCGGGCAAAAATTTCCCGATCGGTGCACCGATCAGCCCCGCCCCGGGAAACAAATTCCCAAATTCCAGATTGAACCACTGAATTTCACCTTTTAAATTGGTAATGGCACAAGGATAAATCAATTCCATTAAAAGCTGCCGCGTACTGTTATTCGCAGAATGATTGGCTTGCAGCAATGCATCCTCCAGCTTTCGTTCCGATTCCTTTTTCCCCAAACGAATCATTTTAAAATGAGAAAACACCGCGCATATTGACAAAGCCGCCGCAATCGCTCCCACTGCCGGCCACACCGCAAGCAGCGCCGCCGATAAAAACGCCAGCAGGCAGGTATTTCCCCAAAACAAAAGCTCCTCTTTTTTCATACGCCAAAGCTCCTTCTTTTTTCCCTGATTCAGGATATGCCGGATGCAAAATCTCACCCGACCCGCAGCTTCCGGAAATCCGCAAATGCGTCTATCGCTCCGATTAAGGCTGTCAGCTGTCCAAGAAATAATAAAAACGGAAGAACCAAACACAGCAACAACACCCTTACTCCTTTAGGCAGCCCGGTTTTTTTGATTCCGTAACTCAGAAAAGAAAGACCGCAAACTGTCAAAATTGCCATCAACACGCATACAGCGTTGCCGATTGCAAAGCATATGGGAGTTCGGGGCATTCCGATAAAGAGAAAAAACAGTAAATAATAGCCGCCTGCAATCAACCGCGGTGCCTGCAACTGACTAAAGGAAGGAACCTGCTCGCAGAAAAAGCCCATTCTCCGCAGCACGCCCCGGCCAATCATCAGATTTCCCAATGTCATTCCGGCAGCCACCGTCAAAAAACACGCCGGCAAAAAAAGCATGATCTGGTCGGCCATATCTGAAAAATCCACACCTTCAAAACCAACCCCTGCCGCTGTTTGCAAGGACGCCAAGGTCTGCTGGGTCAGCAGTTTTAATTCCTCGACAAAATCAACCCCCAGCAACCTTTTTTGCAATAAAATCACTGCAATCATAGCCAGCAGCTGAACAAAGGTTCCGGTTAACAGCATGGTAGAAAAATCCAGCCGCTTACGAAAGCCAAGCCCAATCGCCAGCCCCGGCAGAATGGTCAGCAAACCACCGCACAGCAACCCGCTGATCGGGTCGGAAAGCAGCATGGTCAGCGCCAAGGAAACAATCGCCCCCAGCGCAACCGCTTTTCCGTCCGGCACACTGATGGTCAACACCACTACGGTACACACCGCCAAAAAAAGTCCAAGAAAAGAAAAAACGGGCAAATAAAGAAACAATAAGAGAAATACTACTATTAAGGCAGAAAAAATTCCTGCCCTAACAAAATCCTTCGTTTTCATCCCACCCCCGCCTTTCAAAATTCCCGTAATAGGTTTATTATACCATATTTTTTTCAAAAGTACAATCCCTTTTTTACATTTCTTTTCGCTGCTCTTTTTGATATAAAAAAGCATTGATTTCATTTCCCAAAAGCAAGGAAAAGGAAACCAGATAAAGCCATAAAAGCAGCACCACAAATCCACCCAGAGTACCGTAAACAACCGTATAATTTCCAAAGTTATTCACATAAAGCTCAAAGCCCACCGTGCAGACAATCCAAAGCACCGTTGCCACCACTGCTCCGGGCAGAACCTGCCGAAAGGTCAGGCGAATCCGAGGCACCCGGGAATAAATCACCGCAAGCGCAAACACAAATACAAAAAACATCAGCCAGATCCGCAGCTGACTCAGTAAAAAGGTCACATGCCCATTGGTGATATGCTGCACAATAAAACGGTTACTCAATAAAATCACCGCCAGAGACAAAACAATAAACAGCACCAGGGAAACGGTGATACAAAACGAGATGAAATAATACGCAATAAAATGCCTGCTGCCACTGGACTCATACCCTTGATTCAAGCATCGGTAAATTGCCTTGGAGCCTTTGGTAGCAACCCACAATGCCGAAATAAACCCAACAGAAAACATCCCGCTGTTCCATTCGGAAAACACCTGAACATTTTCTTGAATCAGCTGATAGGATACCTTCGGCAAGATGGCTTCCAGCTGCTCCATTAAAAGAGAAATTGCCGCCGGCTCATACTCTAACAGCGACACAATTGCAATCATGAACGGGAAAAAAGAGAGCAGCAAAAAATAGGAAAGCTGCGCAGCAATATTCCAAATTTCATCCTTTTGCACCTTTTCTGCCAGCAGCAATAAATCCCAAAACATTTCCCCACCCCACTTTACAGCATGCTTTTCTTTCTATTATACTACAGATTGGCAGAAAAAAAAAGAGAAAATTTTAAAAACAGTCTCTTTTTCCTGTTTTGGACACAAAAATGCAAAGGAACGCATTAAAAAAGCGTCGGTGCACTGTAAAAACAACACACCAACGCTTTTTATTTTATTTCATCAAACTGCCATAATTTCCTTTTCCTTTTCTGCAGCAACCTGATCCACTTCTTTAATATACCGATCTGTCAAATCCTGAATATCCTTCTCTGCGCTCTTCAAATCGTCTTCGGTAATTTCCCCGTTCTTTTTCTGCGCTTTAAACGCTTCCATTGCGTCTCTGCGAATGGAACGAATGGCCACCTTACCCTCTTCTGCATACTTATGCACCTGCTTGCTTAATTCCTTTCTCCGTTCTTCCGTCAGCGGCGGAAAGTTCAGGCGGATCAGCTTACCGTCATTGTTCGGCGTTAGTCCAAGCTCAGATTTCAAAATCGCCTTCTCAATTTCTTTTAAAATGCTACCGTCCCAAGGCTGAATGACCAAGGTTTTCGGATCAGGGGAAGAAATGGTTCCCACCTGCGCAATGGGTGTTGGTGTTCCGTAGTATTCCACCGTTACCCGATCCAGCACAGCGGCGCTTGCTTTTCCAACCCGAACGGTGGCGAAGGTATCCTTCAAAGCGCCAATGCTCTTTTTCATTTTTGTTTCATACACTTCATAATTTCCTTTTGCCATCTTCAATCACGCTCCATTCCGCCGCCCTGCGTCGGCTTATTCTTTATTTTTTACAGGGAAAAGCTCGTTATTTAATCTACAATTGTTCCAATTGTTTCTCCTGAAACTGCCTTCACAATATTCTCCGGATGATCTAACCCAAATACCAACAAGGGGATATGGTTATCCTTGCAGAGCGTAGCCGCAGTCAGATCCATCACGCCCAAATCCTGATTCAGCATTTCCATAAAAGAAATGTGATCGTATTTTTTCGCATTGGGATTTTGGTTTGGGTCGCTGTCATATACTCCATCCACTTTTTTTGCCAGTAAAATGACTTCTACACCCATTTCCGCCGCACGCAGCGCCGCTGCCGTATCAGTCGTAAAGTAAGGATTTCCCGTTCCGCAGGCAAAAATCACTACACGCCCCTTTTCCAAATGCCGCACCGCTCTGCCGCGAATATAAGGCTCTGCAATCTGGCGCATCTCAATCCCGGTTTGAACACGGGTAGGCACGCCGTTGGCCTCTAAGGAATCCGCCATTGCTAACGCATTGATGACCGTTGCCAACATTCCCATGTGATCTGCCCGAGTACGATCCATCTGCCCGCCGCTGCGCCCTCTCCAGAAATTCCCGCCGCCGACCACAATAGAAACTTTGGTTCCCATCTCAACAACTTTTTTAATCTGAATGGCGATCGCATTTAACTTGTCAAAGTCAAGACCGGTTTTGCCCGCTCCTGCCAGTGCCTCACCGCTCAATTTCAACATCACGTTCCGGTATTTTGCTTCCATTTTTTTCGCTCCCTTATCTGATTTTAAAATCCGTTAGAACAACCGATCCCGTCCTTGCAGACGCAGCAATCCCTCTAAATAATAGTAATCGCCGTAGATCAGTGAAACATCCACATTGTGGTTCCGCTCATTGTTCCCCGTTGCGTGCAAAATCAATCCCTGATAGGCAGGATCGGGGCAGTAGCAATGCTCATATAAATTTTTCAGCAGCAGCTCTGCCGAGCGCACATAAAACTTGGAGCGGGTGTACTTTGCAATTTCCAGCATCCCGCAGGCCGCAATACCGGCAGCGGATGCGTCCCAGGGAGTATTTTCCGTAACCGGCGCACGAAAATCCCAATACGGAACCGGTTGATCTCCCATTGCTTCCATAAAGAAGGCCGCTGATTTTTTAGCAGACTTTAAGTATTTTTCATTCCCGGTATACTGATATGCCAACGCCATTCCGTAAATCGCCCAGCCGCATCCGCGGGACCAAGCAGAATCCGGCCCATAGCCCTGTCCACCCAAGGCACAAATGCGCTTTCCGCTTTCCGGGTCAAAGCAAACAATATGGTGAGAGGAGCCGTCCTTGCGAATAAACTCCTTTAAAACGGTATCTGCATGGGCGCAAGCCACATGACGGTAACGGGGATCTCCGGTCATTTCCGACGCCCAAAACAGCAAAGGAATATTCATCATGCAATCAATAATCGCCCAGCCTGCTACCGGCGGATCTTGCCGATCTGCCTGGTTCCAGGCACGAATAAACCGCCCCTTTGGATTAAACCGGGAAGCCAAGAATGCCGCTGCCTTCAACGCCCGTTTCTTAGAGGTTTCATTCCCGTTCAACCGATATTGCGCCACAGAGGAAAGCAGCCACATAAAGCCCACATCGTGATGTAATTCAAAATATTCCTCCAAGGGCTGATCCATTTTTTCCTCAATCTGCTGCGCCAGTCCCATGAAAATTTCTTCTTTTGTTTCCCGATAAGCCAGCCATAAAATCCCCGGCCAATATCCGTTGGTCCACCAGGAGGCTGCCTCATTATCGTATTTTCCGGTTTTACAAACGTGGGGAAAGGCGGTGCCGATTTCTCCCGCTGTTTGATGCAGTTTTTCCAACGCTTCCTTCCAGGCTTGCTCATACCAAAGTTCCATTACCATCCAATCTCCTTCCCCATCGAGCCTGTTTTTTCCTGATATGTATTTCATAATAAAAAACAGGCTACATTTATTATATTATATTTTTTCCTCCATTGCAATCTTTTTTTGCTTTTTTTCTAAGAAAAAATAAAGCAAAAAAGAACCCGTTCTCAGAACGAGTTCTTTTTTGTGGCTTTTCCTTTATTTTACTTCAGCAAAATATTTGATGGTTCTTACCATCTGGCTGGTGTAAGAGTTTTCGTTATCATACCAGGAAACAACCTGAACCTGAGTCATATCTGTTCCTTCGATCGGGGAAACCATGGTCTGAGTTGCATCGAACAGAGAACCATATCTCATACCGATGATATCGCTGGAAACGATTTCGTCTTCGTTATATCCGAAGGATTCGTTAGCAGCAGCCTTCATAGCGGCATTGATTTCATCAACCGTTACCTTACCCTTTACAACAGCTACCAAAATCGTGGTAGAACCGGTAGGAGTAGGAACACGCTGTGCAGAACCGATCAGCTTACCGTTCAGTTCAGGAATTACCAGACCGATTGCTTTTGCAGCGCCGGTGGAGTTAGGAACAATGTTTACAGCAGCAGCTCTGGATCTTCTCAGGTCGCCCTTTCTCTGAGGACCGTCCAAGGTCATCTGGTCGCCGGTGTAAGCATGAATGGTGCTCATGATACCGCTCTCGATCGGAGCCAGGTCATTCAACGCCTTTGCCATAGGAGCCAGGCAGTTGGTGGTGCAGGAAGCTGCGGAAATCACAGTATCCTCAGGCTTCAAATCGGTGTGGTTTACATTGTAAACGATTGTAGGCAGATCCTTTCCTGCAGGAGCGGAAATAACAACCTTCTTAGCGCCTGCAGCGATATGAGCGGAAGCCTTTTCCTTAGAGGTATAAAAACCGGTGCATTCCAGAACAACGTCTACGCCGATTTGACCCCAGGGCAAATCCTTTGCATCCTTTTCCGCATAAATTTTAATGGTTTTGCCGTTTACCGTGATGGAATCTTCCCCGGCAACAACAGAATCACAATACTGATATCTGCCTTGAGAAGAATCGTACTTCAACAGATGAGCCAGCATGGAGGGGCTGGTCAGGTCGTTGATTGCAACAACCTCATACCCTTCAGCGTCAAACATCTGTCTGAACGCCAGACGGCCAATCCGGCCAAAACCGTTAATCGCAACTTTTACTGACATGAGAATTACCTCCTAAATAATAGTTAAAATAAATCCACTTTCTTTTATTGTACAATAAAACCGAAAATTATGCAAGACCCTTTGTGAAAAAAATATCTGTCTTGGCAAAAATATGTGAGTTTTAGACAAGAAAAGATTTGAAAGAGAAGGGTGTTTGTCAAATATTTTGGGCTTTTTTCTGCTTTTTATACTTCCTTTAGAACAAATTCTGTTTTTTCCCCGGGGAAAAAACGAACCTCCCGCAATCCATAGGTCTTTTTCCAAAATTTTCGGTTCTCCTTTTTCTGCCCTGCCAGCTGAGAAAAAGCAGAAACCGGTGCGCTGATCCATAATTCCTTGCCGCCCGTACTCTGTCCCTCCAAAAAAGAAGAAACGCTTCTGCGCCACAGCCGGGAGGATACCAGCTCGCCGAATGCCGGATGGGAAGGACCTGCAATCAATTCTCCCGGCAGCAAGGAATCTGTGCATAGGCCGGTTCGAATCACCGGTACGGGGGAAAGGGCTTGGGTCATATCCGCCGCTCTTTCTACCGCCTCTTCCAGCGAAAGCGGACAATATTCCCCACGCCGATACTGTTCCGCAAGAGGGGTTTCTGCCAATACCAGCACGGGATAAATCCGTACAAAATCCGCCTTGCACAGAACAGCCTCCCGAGCAGACCGGAGGCAGCTTTCCCGGCTGTCCCCGGGCAACCCGCACATTAACTGTACACCCAAAGAAAATCCGGCAGATTTCACCCGGCGGCATGCATTTTTTACACACTCTGCCGAATGCCCTCGGCCGGCACGGCGCAGCACCTCCTCCGAAAAGGATTGTACTCCCAGCTCCACCGTAGTCACCCCGTATGCCTGCAATCGCCGCAGCACATCGTCCCCTACTGCATCCGGCCGGGTGGAAAGGCGAATCCCGCCTGCCTTGCCTTGCAAGACATACTCCTGCGCCAACGCCAGATATGCTTCCTGCTCTGACGGAGCAATGGCGGTAAAGCTGCCGCCGAAAAATGCAATTTCAATTTCCTCTGCCGGGTACGATAAAAAAGATAAATAACGCTCAATTTCCTGACGGGCAGCTGAAGGAGTCATGGGCTTGTCCTGTCCGGTTATTTTGTTTTGATTACAGAAAATGCATTGGTGCGGGCAGCCGGAATGGGGAATGAAAACCGGAATGTTAACGTGTTTCAAGCAAATGCTCCTCTAAAATTTTATGAGCCGCATTTTGCTCCGCCTGTTTTTTGCTGCCGGCCGTCCCCTGCGCCAGCATCCTTCCCTGCCACATTGCCTGCACCGTATAAACTCGGTTATGATCCGGCCCGGTTACCTCCAGCACTTGATATTCCACCGTCTCATGCCCCAGCCGCTGCGCCAATTCCTGCAGCGTTGTTTTATAGTCCCGGGTCGGATCTGCCGCAGCCTGATGAATTTCTTTCACCAACCGCTTTAAAATCCATTCCCGTACCGTATCCAAATCGCTGTCCAAATAAATAGCTGCAATCACCGCTTCCATTGCGTCTGACAGTATGGAGTCCCGATTCCGGCCGCCGGTTTTCTCCTCCCCATGCCCCAAACGCAGCTGATTGCCCAAGTCTAAATCCCGCGCCAAACGAGCCAGGGTTTTTTCACAAACCACCGCTGCCCGCAGCTTGCTAAGCCATCCTTCCGGCTGATGAGGATAATGCCCATATAAATATTGCCCGGTCACCAAACCCAAAACTGCGTCTCCCAAGAACTCCAGCCGCTCGTTGCAGCCCCCGGCGCTCATGGTTTCGTTCTGATAAGAACTATGGGTTAAGGCTGTTGTTAACAGCGCAGGGTTCTGAAAGGTGTATCCGATTTGATTCATGTCATCGCTTCCCTTTGGAAAAACCGCCTCGCTTGTTCAGACAAACGAGACGGTTCATAATTTTTTGATCAGGCTACTATGCGTTTGCCTTGGCAAAATTCACCGCATCTCCTACGGTGTGGATATTTTCCGCATCCTCATCGGAAATTTCAATGCCGAATTCATCCTCCATTGCCATGACCAGCTCCACCAAGTCCAACGAATCCGCTCCCAAGTCGTCTGCAAAAGAAGCATCCATCGTGACTTCGGATTCATCTACACCCAGTTGATCAACAATAATTTGCTTAATTGTATCAAATTCCATGATGCTCACCTCCTTAGCTCGTCAAAACAGTCCGTTACTCTCTATATCATATTACAAAAAAACATTGCCGTCAATACCAAAAAAAGCTTTTTTCTGATTTTTTATTATTCTGATAAAATTTTTCGCAATATTTCGTAAGAACCGCACAATTCATCCAACAAATTGCTCTGTTCTTCCATAAAAATTCTGCTCTGTTCAAACTTGTGCAGCAACAAAGCGGTGCGATTCACCCGCCGTACAAACTGCGGTTCCAGCTCGGAGGGCTGCATCACCCGGGCAACAGGACAAATGGCGCCGGCTCTCGGATCCATAAAAACCACAGGTCGGCTCCCCGGCTTCACATAAGGAAACAACGGAAAAATCCGACATGCCAGCGGCCGCAGCGCACGGTCGCACCGCCCCTCACACAAAGCGATGGTCACCGGCTTGCCGTTCACCCGAAAGCTGCTTTTTTGCAGCGTAAGGAAAGAAGCGCTCTGCAACAGCTCTTCCTCCCCGGGATACAAAAACATCCCGTCCCCGCCTTCCTCGGTGCAGCAAGCGCCGTGGCAGCACTGCCCGCAATCCGTTGACAGGGGAGTGCAGTCGTCAAACAACCGGTATAGCTGCCGGTACAGCTCTTTTGCCCGGCTCATGCTACTTCACCTTCAGCAAATCCCGGTTCTGAATACAGTAAACGCACCCGGAATATAAGGTCAGTACCGCAACGATCCCCATAATCAGGTTCATCCAGAACCCGGTAATATGGAAAAATAAAATCGCCAGAATCCCAATCATCTGGGACGCCGTTTTTACCTTTCCTGCCATTCCCGCAGGCAACACCCGGCCGTCCTCCGAAACCGCAATTAACCGCAATCCCGTTACAATAAATTCCCGTGCAATAATAATAAATACAATCCAGGAGGGCAAATCCGCCACTTCAATCAAGCACAAAAATGCAGAAGCAGTCAGCAGCTTATCCGCCAACGGGTCTGCAAACTTTCCAAAGTTGGTAATCAGATGACGCTTGCGGGCAATCTGACCGTCCAGATAATCGGTAAAGGAGGCAAGTGCAAACACCACCCCCGCTGTTTTCCACATTCCCATCAGCAAAAACACCATAAAAACGGGAATCATGATAATTCTAATCAAGGTCAATCGATTGGGTAAATTCATTTTTCTCATCCTTCCTCATCTATTGTGACCTGTTGTCCGTACAAATCATATTCGTCTGCGTCCTCAATTTTTACCAACACAAAATCACCCGGGGAAAGCTCCTGCTCACTGCCAAAATATACAGTACCGTCAATTTCCACCGAATCTGCATAGCTTCTGCCAAAATACAGGGCTTTTTCCCCGTCAAAGCCTTCGGTCAGCACCTCCAGCGTCCGTCCCAGCTTTTGTTGGTTTTTCTCCAGAGAAATCCGTCCCTGGCAAAGCATTAATCCATCCCGGCGCTGCTCTTTTACAGATTCATCAATCTGCTCCTCCATCTGCGCTGCCGGCGTTCCTTCTTCGGGAGAATAACAAAACACACCCATCCGATCAAAGCCGACTTCTTCTGCAAAATGACACAGCTCTTCATACTGCTCCTCCGTCTCGCCGGGGAAGCCGACAATCACAGACGTGCGCAATGCAGCGTCCGGCAATGTCCTGCGGATTTGCGCAAACAGCTCAACCAGCTGCTCCTTGGTACACCGACGACCCATTCGTTTCAGCAATCCGTTGCTGCAATGCTGAATCGGGAGATCCAGGTAGTGGCAGATTTTCGGTTCTTTTGCCATCACCTCTAACAACTCTTCGGTTACCCCCTCCGGGTACCCGTAATGGAACCGAATCCAATGCAGCCCTTCCACCCGGCAAAGCCTTCTCAGCAGCTCTGCCAGTTTCCGTTCGCCGTATAAATCCGTACCGTATGCGGTAGTATCCTGCGCTACTAAAATCAATTCCCGCACGCCGTCCTTGGCCAAAGCCTCCGCTTCCGCTGTCAACTCCTCCATGGAACGGCTCCGATATTTCCCCCGAATGGAGGGAATCACGCAATAAGTACAATGATTATCGCACCCATCTGCAATTTTTAAGTATGCAGTATAAAAGGGCATCGAGTTGATCCGCGGCAGGATCCGATAATCCGGGGAACAGTTAATGTCCCCAAACAGCTCCGTTTCCTCCCCTTCTAACAGCTCAATAATATGATGATAGTCCGCCGTGCCGGCAATCACATCTACCTCCGGCAGCTCCCGGCGCATTTCCTCCCGATACCGCTGCGCCAGGCACCCGGTCACCGCCAATTTTTTGCACCGACCGGTCTTTTTATATTCCGCCGCCTCCAGAATCGCTTCAATCGACTCTTCCTTTGCGGAGGTGATAAACCCGCAGGTGTTTACAATAATCCAATCTGCCTCTGCAGGATCCTGAGTCAGCTCATAGCCCCGTTCCCGCAGCAATCCCAGCATCATTTCACTGTCCACCTGGTTTTTAGGACAGCCCAAAGAAATCAGTGCCGCTTTCTTCATTCATTTCCTCCTCAATATACTGTCGCAGTGCGTCAGAAACAGCCGCATAATCGTATCCCCGCCGGATACAGTAATCAAATACCCGCCGCACCGCCTTTTTGTCCGACGGATCTTTGAGCCGCTTCGCAACGATCTGGGCTAACGCATCTCCCTGATCGTTTTGCTCACAAACCGCCTCCCACGCTTGCTCCGCCGTTTCCCGATCAATGCCCCGGGTCAGCAATTCATGAATCACCAGGCGCTTTCCTTTTTTGCGAAGCACAACAGCGTCATGGGCATAAGCACGGGCATATTCTGCGTCATTTAAATAACCCAGCCGACAAAGCAGCGCAACGGTCTGCTCAACGGTTTCCGGGAGATAGTCCCGATCCTCCAGTTTTTTTACAATCCCGGCAACAGAATAGCTCCTGCGTGCCAACAGACGGAAGCTGTAGCTTTTAGCGTCAAACAGCTCCCCCTCCCGGCGAATTTGCTCCAGCTCCTCCGGGGTATACTCCATTCCCTGCCGCAAGCCCATTTTAATGCATACTTCTTCATTCAACCCGAAAAGAAAGGTTCCGTCTGCATAAACAGACCGTCTGTCCGGGTGCTTTTTTTGCGGCTCTAACGCCGTAATCAATTGCTTATTCATCCTGTACCGCTTCCGTCTTTTTCGTGTCTGTCTTCTTGGAGCCTGTCTTTTTCTGCTCCGACTTTATCACTTCTTCTTTTTTTCCGTCATTCTGACCAAAGTCATACTTTTCGCGTACCTGCGCATCCAGGCTTTCCATTAATTCCGGGTGTTCGGTCAGATATTTCTTTGCATTGTCCCGTCCCTGACCGATTCTTTCGCCGTTGATCGAATACCAGGCGCCGTTCTTGGTCACAAGCCCTTGATCTACTGCCAAATCCAACACAATTCCCTCTTTGGAAACGCCCTCTCCGTACATAATATCAAAGTACGCTTCTTTGAATGGAGGCGCAACCTTGTTTTTCACAATTTTGACTCTTGTGTGGTTCCCGAACACTTCAGAGCCTTGCTTAATCTGCTCTGCACGGCGTACCTCCATCCGAACAGAGGAATAGAACTTCAATGCCCGGCCGCCGGTTGTTACTTCCGGATTGCCATAGCTGTTCCCCACCTTTTCCCGCAGCTGATTAATAAAAATCGCCACCGTATTGGTGCGGCCGATCACGCCGGCAAGCTTCCGCAGCGCCTGAGACATCAAACGTGCATGAAGACCCACGTGAGAGTCGCCCATTTCTCCTTCAATTTCCGCTTTGGGTACCAACGCCGCTACAGAGTCCACAACAATGACATCAATGGCAGCGCTGCGTGCCAAGGCTTCCGTAATTTCCAGCGCCTGCTCTCCGTTATCCGGCTGGGAAACAAACAAGTCGTCAATTTTCACCCCCAGCTTTCGGGCATAATCCGGATCCAAGGCGTGCTCTGCGTCAATAAACGCAACCTCGCCCCCCATTTTTTGTGCTTGGGCGACAATATGTAAGGCAACCGTCGTTTTACCGGAGGATTCCGGACCGTAGATTTCCACAATCCGCCCCCGGGGAACCCCGCCGATTCCCAGTGCAATATCCAAACTTAAAATACCGGTGGAAATGGTATCAACCTGCATATGGGCATTCTCTCCCAGCCGCATGACCGCACCCTTTCCAAACTGTTTTTCTATAATTCCCAACGCTTCATCCAATGCCTTTTTTTTATCAGCAGAAGCCATCTTTCGTTCCTCCTATCGGTGTTTTCTTCCTCAATTATATCAAATTTTTACGATTTGTCAACCGTTTTTCTTTAATTCTTCAAGCAGCATCCAAAGGGCGTTCATCGCCGTTTGCATGCGGATTTTTTCCCGGGAGCCGGATAATTGCAGCTTTTTACAACGCACCCCTTGGGGCGTTGCCAGCCCTACATACACCAATCCAACCGGTTTTTTCTCGCTGCCGCCGCCCGGCCCTGCGATCCCGGTCACCGACAAAGCATAATCCGCACCGGAAGCCTCCCTGGCGCCACGGCACATTTGCAAAGCAGTCAGGTCGCTTACCGCCCCCAAATGCTTTAATACCCGCTCCCTTACGCCCAGCAGCTCCTTCTTTGCCTCGTTGGCATACGTTACAAAGCCGTGGGTAAACACCCGGGAAGAGCCGGGCACCTCCGTTATCATCTTTGCAATCATCCCGCCGGTGCAAGACTCCGCCAACGAAAGCCGCAGCCCCCGATCCTGCAACGCTTGCACCGCTACCGTTTGCAAATCGTCCTCATCATAGCCATAGCAATATTCTCCTAACCGGGCATTCACCTGCTCTTCTGCCTGATCCAGCATCCGCTCCGCCTGCTCCTCCGTATGTGCCTTGGCAGTCAGCCGCAGGTGTACCTCGCACAGCTTAGCATACGGGGCGATGGTGGGATTTTTACTCTCCCGAATCAAATCCGCAATCAAGTGCTCCACCCGGGATTCCCCAATGCCAAACAGCCGCAGGGTACGGGAACAAATGATACTGTCCGTTTTCCGCATCAAATAAGGCCGCACATACCCGTCATACATTGTTTTCATTTCAATCGGCGGCCCGGGCAGTAAAATTACCGCCTGATCCCCCCGCTCCATAATGCACCCCGGCGCTGTGCCGCAGTCATTTTTCAGCACAAGGGAGCCTTGGGGCAGCATGGCCTGTTTTTCATTGTTTGGCGTCATAGGGCGCCCCACTGCCTGAAAATAAGCTTTCATTCGATCCAGGCTGGGCTGATGCAGCACCAGCGGAAGCTGCATCAGCTCCGCTGCCGTTTCCTTCGTTAAATCATCCTGAGTAGGCCCCAAACCGCCGGTTACCACCAATAGATCTGCCCGGCTCAACGCTTGTTCCAGACAGGAACGCAGGCTGTTTGGATTATCCCCTACCACGCTTTGATAAAACACATCAATGCCTGCCTCGCTCAGCCGTTCCGACAAATACTGGGCATTGGTATTCACAATGTTCCCCAATAAAAGCTCCGTTCCTACCGCAATAATTTCTGCATTCATGACAGTCTCCCTTCTGCCGATTCTGTCGGCTATTCCCAAGAAATCGGAATGACCTCCGTACCTTCCACCGCATCGTTGACCAATCTGTCATACTCCAACGCCTGCTCCGAAGCCTGAATTTCTTCCAAAACCGGCTTGGTTTTCGGATGTTTTGCTACAAAAACGGTGCAGCAGTCTTCATAGGGCAGTACAGAGGTTTCAAAGGTGCCGATTTTCCGGGCAATGGTAACAATCTCATCCTTGTCCATCCCGATCAGCGGCCGAAACACCGGCAGCTCCAGCCCTTGATTGGTCACCCCTAAACTATATAACGTCTGGCTGGCAACCTGCCCCAGGCTCTCCCCGGTAATCAATGCATGGGAGCCGGTATTTTTGGCAATTTTCTGTGCAATTCTCGCCATCATCCGCCGCATTAAAATGGTCCCCTCATCCGCTGGGCAATTCTGATTAATTGCCAGCTGGCACTCAGTAAACGGTACCACATAAAGATTGATTTTCCCGCACCAGCCCGCCATCAGCGTAGCAAGCTCAATCACCTTTTCCTTTGCCCGCTGGCTGGTATAAGGATAGCTGTGAAAATGAACTGCATTCAGCTCCACGCCCCGCTTTCCCATCATATAACCGGCTACAGGGCTGTCAATTCCGCCGGACAGCAGCAGTGTGGCACGTCCGTTGCAGCCTACCGGCATTCCGCCGGCGCCCTTGATTTTATCTGTATACACATAAGCCTCCAGATCCCGGATCTCCACCCATAAGACGGTATCCGGGTGCTTGACATCCACCCGAATCCCGGGAATCCCTTCAAAAATAGCTTCTCCAACCCGAGCGCATATGGCAGGTGACGCAAAGGGGAATTTTTTATCGCTCCGCTTCGCCTCCACCTTAAAGCTGGAAACACCCGCTTCCTGCACCATTTCCAACGCAAGAGCGCTGATTTTTTCCAAGTCCTTTTCCACCCGTGCCACCCGGGCAATATTAACAATTCCAAATACCTGCTTCAGGCGATGGATCATTTCATCCAAATCTGCCCCGTCCTCCGGTTCAATATAGATGGTGGCCTGTGCCCGGCGAATTTTAAATTTCCCCAGCCCTCTCAGCCGATACTTTATATTTTTTTCCAACTTTTCTTCAAAAATGTGTCGATTCAATCCTTTTAAAATAATTTCTCCGCATTTTACCATAATCAGCTCTTGCATGGTGTTTCCCCCTACTTTCGTTTAATCTGCCGCAATGCGGGAACGATTTCCCGTAATGCTTTCACGCATTGCTCGGCTTGCTCTGCCGTATTTTCCCCGGAAAAGCTGAATCGCAGTGCGCTGTCAATCCGTTCCCTGGGCAATCCGATTGCCGTCAGCACATGGCTGGGGCTGGGCTTATGAGACGCACAGGCAGATCCGCTGGATACAAAAATCTGCTGCTCCTCTAAAAAATGCAGCAAGGTTTCCGAGCGAACCCCTAAAAAAGACAAATTTAAAATGTGAGCAACCCCATCCTCCGGGCTGTTTTCATAAACCTCATCCAAAGAAAGCGCCCCTCGGCGAAGAACCTCTTTAACCTGCCTCATCCGTTCCTCATTTTTCTGCCGATCGGGAAGCATTTTGCTCACCGCTTCCGCAAAGCCTGCAATCCCCGGAACATTCTCCGTACCGGATCGCAGCCCCCGCTCCTGACCGCCGCCGAATAAATAACCGCTCAGGCGAACGCCCTTTTTCAGGTACAATGCCCCCGTTCCCTTAGGACCGTGAATTTTATGTGCGCTGAAAAACGCCCCATCGCACCAGGCAGCGGAAAAATCCTCCCGGCAATATCCCTGGACGCAATCCACCAAAAAAACCGTATCCGGATTATTTCTGCGGATCAACTCGCCCATGCTCCGGATAGGCAGAAGAGAGCCGATTTCATTATTCACCAGCATGGCAGTCACCAAAACCGTATCCTCCCGCAGGCTGTCCTCCAGCTGCTCCAAGCTGATTTTCCCTGCGGCGTCTACCGTCAAATAGGTTACCTCATAGCCCTGCTTTTCCAGCTGCTCATAACACCGCAGTACGCAAGGATGCTCCATGGCGGTAGTAATCACATGCCGTCCCCGCCGTGCACCGGTGACTCCGAAAATCGCCAAGTTGGCCGATTCCGTCCCGCCGCAGGTAAAGTAAATCTCTTCCGGCTTGGCATGAAGGGAAGCCGCCACCGTTTTTCGGGCAGCGGTAACGGTTCGCTCCGCTCGGCTCCCTCTGGTATGCAAAGAGGAAGGGTTCCCGTAATTTTCATACGCCTGCTGCGCCATCACCTCGCACACCCTTTGAAAAGGCCGGGTGGTAGCGCTGTTATCAAAATAGATTTCACTCACTGTTCTCTCTCCTATTCCAACACAGTTTGGATCAAATAATCGGTATACGCTTTCGCCCCCTGCAGGTTCAAATGCTGATTATCCGACACCTTATCCTCGATAAAAGTCTCCCGGGAAAGACCGATTTCATGATACTCCTCCGCCGTCAGCGCCGTAACATCCCCGCACACCCGCTCCAGCTCCGTCAAAAAAGAAGCATAGGGAATTCGCTGTACAAATTCCTCCAGCCAGGGCACCACCAAAAACACCAGCCGTACACCCTTTTTTTCACACAGTGCCTGCATACGGTGCAGCATTTCCTCATCCTGCTGCCGCAGGGTAAAGGGCACAGCAGAAACCGCCATATCAAAATAACCCTGGTACTGTTCATCCGTAATCCGACTGTCAATCCCGGAAAAACCGTAGGTATAAGTGCCTCTTTTTCCTTCCAGGTTGGCTTTCAGATTGTCAAAATCCTTCCAATTGCTATGCTCCCGAATCAAAGGAAACAGTGCGTCAATCAAGCGGGTATCGGAAAAGCCCTCCCTTGCCAGCCGCACCTTGGCAGGAGACAGACGGATACAATCCAGATTGGTATAATTCACCTCGGTAAATTCCTTGTAAGCGGCATATAAATCCACTGCCACAACCTCCGGCTTTTGATACCGGAGCGCTTCTTCCATACAATAATAGCTTTCTGTCAGCGTTTGCATTCCGGAGCTGATCAATACCGCCTTTTTCCCCGTTTTATCCTGAATCTCCATGGGGTCAATCCCGCAGTACACATGAGAACTGCCCAAAAAAAGGTAAGAAACCGTATCGGGATTCCGATAAAGATCCTGCCAAACGGAATTTTGCCGCTCGTCCACATACGGAATCACTCCGCTCAGCCAATGAAAGCACAGGACGAACAACAGGAGAAAGCAGCAAAGGGACAGCCCTGCCATCCATCGTTTTTTCATCGTCCGCCCCCCTTAAAACTGAAAATAAATAAACTGTGTAACTGTGTTTGCTCCGTAAACGCCCAATATGATACATACAAAAATTAAAATCAGATAAACCCCCCAGCGCACCGGCGCCGCCCATTTCGGACAGGAAAGCAAAATCCGCTCCCCCCGCCATTCCAGCGCAAATAGCAACCCGATGCTTACCAGGGAAACCACAAGCTCCGCTCCGTTCAGCCCGCATTGATACAAGGGACTTTGAGGACTGAAAATCAGCTCTCTCAAGGAAGAATAAGAAGTCATATGGAAAAACACAGTGAATGCGTCTCCTACCGTTTCCGCACGGAAGAACACCCAAGCAGCGCACACCAGCGCAAAGGTAATAAGCCGCATCAGCCAGCGTACCGGCAGACAAAATTGCCTTTTTTTCTTCCCCCAGATCAAGCGGTGCCCAACCACCAGCAGACCGTGGAGCAAGCCCCATAATAAAAAAGTCATACCGGCGCCGTGCCAAATTCCGCTGATGATAAATACCAGCAGTACATTCAACAGATAACGCCATCTGGGTACCCGATTCCCTCCTAAGGGAATGTAGATATAATCCTGCAGCCAGCTGGATAGGGAAATATGCCACCGATCCCAAAATTCCTGAATGGTAGCAGCCAAATACGGGCGGTTGAAATTCGTCATTAACCGAAAGCCCATGATTCGGGCAACTCCGATGGCAATATCGCAATAGCCGGAAAAATCGCAATAAATCTGTACGGCAAAAAAGACCGTCGCCAGCAGGCAAAGCCAGCCGCCCTGCTCCGACGGTGCGGAATACACCGCGTCCACAAACACTGCTAGTCGATCCGCAATCACCACTTTTTTAAAATAGCCCCACAAGATCCGCAGCAGGCTGACCCGAAAAGCAGTCAACTGAAACCGGTGTTTTTTCCGGAACTGAGGCAGCAGGTTTTCTGCCCGTTCAATCGGCCCTGCCACCAGCTGGGGAAAAAAGCTGACATACAAAGAAAACATTATAAAATTCTTTTCGTGCTTCATGCTGCCCCGGTAAACATCAATTAAGTAACCGGCCAGCTGAAAGGTATAAAATGAAATCCCCACCGGCAGCACCCAGTTGAGCTGTACCGGCTGCCGATGAATCCCGATCCACCCCAGCCATTCTGCCGCCAATCGGGCAGTATAATCAAAATATTTGAACAGGAACAGCGCCCCGAAGCCTACCGCCAGCCCGGCTGCCAGCAGAAGTCGGCGCTCTCCCGCCCGGCGGCTTGCTTCTATTCTGCCGGACAAAAAATAAATCCACAGGGAAAACAAAAGCAGCATTCCCAAATAAAAAACACTCCAGCTCATATAAAAATAGTAGCTGGCCGCCAATAAAAATACCGGCCTTGCCTTTTGAGGCAGCAAGAAATATACCGGTATTACAACAGCTGCAAATAACAGGAATGCAACGGAATTAAACAGCATTTCGGTTCTCCTTTATTTTATAGGCTACCTTTTCATTGTACCATATCTCACATAAAATATCAATAAAAAGATTTTATTTTTCCCAAGAAGCAATCCAAGGCGGCGCTATCAACGCACCGCCTTGGATCATCTCCGTATTTTTACAATCTTTTTGCTTTTGTTTCACAGTAAAGACAGCGATAAATTCCCTTTTCCCGATCGGTTAAGCGGAATACCTGGGGCAGCTCCTGCTCTATGGTGGTAATACAACGCGGATTTTTGCACATAATCACACCCTCAACCCGCTCAGGCAGCGACAGGGGCGCATGCTTCACGCTGACGCCCCCTCGGATCACATTTACCGTAATCCCGGGGTTCACATAGCCCAGTACATCCAGATTCAAATCAATCACCTGATCAATTTTAATAATGTCCTTTTTGCCCATTTTCACACTGTCTGCATTTTTAATAATGGCAACGGAGCATTCCAGCTCGTCCAGCTTTAAAATATGATATAGCTCCATACCCTTTCCCGCTTGGATATGATCCAGCACAATTCCGTCTGTAATCGGATCTATTTGCATAACGGCACCTCCAGCAGCTTCAAAATCAAGGCTTTTCGTATCATCTTCCCGTTCAGCACCTGCTTAAAGTAGCAGGCGCGGGGATCGGCGTCTACCTCGCACGCAATTTCATTCACACGGGGCAGGGGGTGCAAAACAGACAAATCCGCCCGCCCTTGCTTCATTTTTTCCGCCGTTAAAATATAGCTGTCTTTTAACCGAATATAATCCGCTTCATTAAAAAACCGTTCCCGCTGCACCCGGGTCATGTACAAAATGTCCAGCTCCGGCATGGCGTCCTCCAGACAATCGGTTTCCCGAAAAGAAATCCCGCCCCGTTCCAGTACATCCTGACGAAGGTAATCGGGGATTTTCAGCTCCGGCGGCGAGATAAACACAAACTGCACTTTTTCATATCGGCACATGGCCTGTACCAAAGAATGCACCGTCCTGCCGAATTTCAAATCGCCACACAGCCCTACCGTCAAATGATCCAGCCGTCCCTTTTCCCGCTGAATCGTCAAAAGATCCGCCAGGGTTTGAGTTGGGTGATTATGCCCGCCGTCGCCTGCGTTAATCATCGGCACCGGGGAGTGAAAGGACGCCGCCAAGGGCGCTCCCTCCTTTGGGTGGCGCATGGCAATAATATCCGCATAGCACCCTACCACTCTTACTGTGTCCGCCACACTTTCTCCCTTAGAGGCGGAGCTGCTGGTCGCCTCGGAAAATCCCAGCACCTGTCCGCCCAGTTCATACATCGCCGCCTCAAAACTTAAACGGGTGCGGGTGGACGGTTCATAAAACAAAGTCGCAAGCTTTTTTCCACGGCATGCGTCGCTGTATGCCTCCGGCCGGGCAATGATATCCTGCGCTCTTGCAATAAGCCCGTCAATTTCCTCCGGCGTGAGATTTAAAATATCAATTAAATGTCTCATTTATTTTCCTCCATCCAGCTTTCGTCGGAAGGATTGTCCCGAAACGCCAGCAGACGGGAAACCGCCTCTTTCGGAATTCTGCCGGACTGAGCAGCCATTTCTACCACGGTATCAAAATTGGTCAGGCTGATATTCTTCACCTGCGCCGCCGCCAAACGTTCCAGCCCCTTTTTCATCCCGTAGGTAAAGATGCTGACAATTCCCAGCACCTCCGCTTCTGCCTCCCGCAGTGCCTCAACCACTTCAATCACGCTGCCGCCGGTGGAAATCAAATCCTCCACCACCACTACTTTTTGTCCCGGGAGCAGCTTGCCTTCAATCCGGTTCCCACGTCCGTGATCCTTTTGACCGGAGCGAACATACCCCATCGGCAAATCCAACAAGTGGGCAGTAATAGCCGCATGGGCAATTCCGGCGGTGCTGGTTCCCATCAGCACCTGACAGTCCGGATAAGCCGAACGAACCGTTTCCGCCAACGCCTGCTCTACATGTCCCCGCACCTGGGGGGCAGTCAGTGTCAGGCGGTTATCGCAGTAAATCGGGCTTTTGATTCCGCTTGCCCAGGTAAAGGGCTGATCCGGCCGCAAAAAAACCGCTCCGATCGAAAGTAAATCCTTGGCTATTTCCTGTGCAACGCTCATTCTTGTACTCCTCCTTCTAAAAATTCCCGGCAGCACCGGTCATACGCAGCTTTCGGGTCGGCAGCCGCAGTAATCGGACGACCCACAACAATATAATCAGAACCCAGCGCTCTGGCCTGTGCCGGCGTAGTCACCCGCACCTGATCCCCTACGGCGCCGTCCGCAAAGCGAACGCCCGGCGTTACGGTGCAAAATCCGCTGCCGCACACTTCCTTCACCTTGCCTGCTTCCAAGGGGGAGCAAACAACGCCGTCCAAGCCGGACTCCTGCGCATTTTTTGCATAGTGCATCACCACACGGTCAATCGGCTGAGGAATCAGCAGTTCCCGTTCCATTAACTCCTGACTGGTGGAGGTCAGCTGGGTTACGCCGATCAACAGCGGTCTGGATCCGTCCTCCCGGGTCAAGCCCTCCAGCGCCGCCTGCATCATAACGGATCCCCCTCCGGCATGGAGATTGCACATATCCACCTGCAAGCGGGACAGCACACGCATGGTCTTTTTCACTGTGTTGGGAATGTCATGCAGCTTTAAGTCCAAAAAGATCGGGTGCCCTCTCTTTTTGATTTCCCGCACAATGTCCGGCCCCTCCGCATAATACAGCTCCATTCCGATTTTCAAGTACGGCTTTTTTTCCGGAAACAGCTCCAGAAAATCCAGCACCTCCTGTCTGCTTCCAAAATCACATGCAATAATCACATCCTGACTCATTTCGCTCCTCCTATCACTTCTTCTAACGATGAAATTCCATATCGCTCCATCACACAGGGCAATTGCGCTACAATATCCCGGCACAAATAAGGGTCAGCCAGCTGCGCTGCGCCGATCTCTACCGCCGTTGCGCCGGCAAGCATCATTTCCAGCACATCCTCCGCCGTTGACACGCCGCCCATGCCCACCACCGGGACGGACACCGCCTGCGCCACCTGATAAACCATCCGCACCGCCACAGGAAAGATGGCAGGGCCTGAAAACCCGCCCATAACATTAGCAAGCACCGGCCGCTTTCGTTTTAAATCAATCCGCATTCCAAGCATGGTATTAATCAGGCTGATGCCGTCTGCACCGGCCGCTTCTACCGCCCGGGCGATTGCCACAATATCGGTAACGTTGGGCGTCAGCTTTACTAAGATTGGCTTGGCGGTCACCTGTTTCACTGCCCGGGTCACCTCTGCCGCCGCTGCCGGATCGGTTCCAAAACTCATTCCTCCGTGGCGCACATTGGGGCAGCTGATGTTCACTTCAATCCAGCCAACCTGCGGCTCCCGATCAATCTTTTCGCAGCATTCCTGATATTCTTCAATGGAAAAGCCGCTGATGTTTGCCATAACCGGCTTGTGAAAACATTCCTTCAGCCGAGGCAGCTCTCGGGAAATCACCTGATCAATCCCCGGATTTTGCAGCCCGACTGCATTTAGCATTCCTGCAGTACACTCTGCAATCCGAGGGGTTGGATTCCCAAACCTCGGCTCTCGGGTGGTTCCCTTAAAAGAGAAGGTCCCCAGACAATTAATATCATACAGCTCAGCAAACTCATAGCCGTACCCAAAGGTACCGGAAGCGGGAATCACCGGATTATCCAGCCGTATTCCGCATAGCGTTACTTCTGTTCCCATAGAATTTCCTCCTTCCGAAACACCGGCCCCTCCTTGCAAATGCGCCGGGCGCCGTCCTTTGTTTTACAGCTGCACCCCATACAGGCACCGAAGCCGCAGCCCATCCGTTCCTCCAGACTAAACTGCCCGCTGCACGGGGTAACGTCCGAAACCGCCCGCAGCATAGGGTAAGGCCCGCAAGCGTAGCAATAGGTCACCCCGCAAAAGGACGCATCCGTCACCCGCCCGGCAGCGCCGTACGAACCGTCCTCGGTAAATATCTCTACCGTCACTCCCAGATTTTGAAACTCCGCTTCATAAAACACATCCTCCCGGGAAGCAAATCCCAGCACTGCCCGCACCTGCTTTCCTTGGGCGGTCAGCTCCTTTGCCAATCGGTATAACGGGGGCACACCGACTCCGCCGCCAACCAATACCGGCCGTTCTCCGCTTTCCGTCAGAGAAAATCCGTTTCCCAGGCCGATTAAGCAATCCAGCCGTTCCCCGGTGCGCATGGCCGCCATCTGCGCCGTTCCGGCTCCCACCACTTTATAAATCAGAACCAGCCCTTCCGGACTGTAATCGCAAATGGAAATGGGTCTGCGCAAAAACCGCCCCTCCAGCTTCAAATTAACAAATTGCCCCGGCGCAGTAACGGCAGAGGAATCACCCTTCAAGGTCATCCGCATAACATCCCGTGCAATTTGCTCCTGGCTTTCTACCGTAAACCAACCCTGTTTCATCAATTCGCCTCCTGCCATACGATTTTTCCGTCACACACTGTCATTTTGCAAATGCCAAAGCACTCCATCCCTTCAAAAGGGGTGCTTTTTCCCTTGGATACAAACGATTCCCCGGTCACAGTGCAGCTTTTTGTCAAATCAAACACCGTGAAATTTGCCGGCTCTCCGATCTGCAGCTGCGTCCCGATTCCAAACCGGGTTCGGGGATTTTCGTGAAACAAATCCACCAGCTGCTCCAGGGACAAAACCCCCTTCCGCACCAGGTGAGTATACAGCATTCCAAATCCGGTTTCCAATCCGGAAACACCCATCAGACTCCCTGCTAATCCTTTGCTTTTCTCCTCTTTGGCATGGGGAGCATGGTCGGTAGCAATCATGAAAACGGTTCCGTCCAAAATTCCTTCCAGCAGCGCCTCCTGATCCTCCTTGCTGCGAATGGGCGGGTTCATTTTAAACCGGCCGTCCTCCTGCAGCTGAGAATCGTCCAAAATCAGGTAATGGGGTGCTGTTTCACAGGTCACATCCACCCCTTCCGCCTTCGCCTGACGGATCAGCGCAACGCTTTCTTTTGCGGATACATGGCACACATGATACCGGCATCCCGTTTCCTTTGCCAGCCGCAGATCCCGTTTGATCGGCCCCCACTCGCTCTCGGAGCAAATACCTTTATGCCCCATCTGTGCGGCATAAGCGCCCCGGTGAATGTAGCCGCCATGGAGGAGGGCATTGTCCTCACAGTGAGCGGCAATGATTTTCCCCAGTTTTTTGGCTTGCTCCATAGCGGATCGCATCAAAGATTCTGACTGAACCCCCCGCCCGTCATCGGAAAACGCAATCACATCCGGCGCCATCTCTTCCATCTCGGATAACTGTTCCCCCCGCTCCCCGACAGTCAGCGCACCGTAAGGGTACACGTGCACCTGAGCGCCTGCCCGAATGGCGGCAAGCTCCTGCTCCAAATGCTCCCGACAATCCGGCACGGGAGATAAATTGGGCATCGCACATACATGGGTCACCCCGCCCCGGGCGGCAGCAGCGGTTCCGCTCAAAATTGTTTCTTTATACAAAAAACCCGGTTCTCGAAGATGCACATGAACATCAACAAAACCGGGAAATAAAAAACAATTTGGAAAAGAAAATACTGTTGCCGTGTCAGGAAAAGAAGAAGCAATACCGGAAATCCGTCCGTTCCGAATCAGCAAATCCGCTTTTTGAAACCGTCGGTCACTGTAGATCGTTGTTCCTGATATTACAAACTCCATTTCCCTTGCCTCCGTTTCTCTGGGTTGAAAAAATTATAGCACAATTTGAGGCAAAAGTCAAGTGTTCTTTCATTCTTTTTTTCTATTTTTCCCCGGCAGCTGCACCAGTATAATCGCAGCAAACATCAAAATGCACCCAAGCCCCTCCCGCAAAGAGGGGATTTCCCGTAAAATCACAGCGCCTGCCAAGGCGGCAAATACCGATTCCAGGCTCATAATCAGGGAGGCAACCGCAGGCTTGGTATCCTTCTGCCCGATAATCTGTAAGGTGTACCCCACACCGCAGGACAGGGCACCCGCATACACAATGGTAGGCCAAGCGGAAAGCAAATCGTTCACTCCCGGTCTTTCCCAGATCACCATACCGATTCCCGCCACCAGGGCAGAAACCAGAAATTGCAGGCACGCCAGCTTTACTCCGTCTACCTGCGGGGTAAAGTGATCCACCGCCAGAATATGCAGCGCAAACACAAGCGCACATAATGCCATCAATCCGTCCCCGACGGAGAGGGCGTCCGCATTGCCCACACATAATAAATACAGCCCGATTGCCGCCAGCACAATGCAGCCCCACAGCTTCCCCGGGATCCTTTGCCCAAACAGCCGTCCCAGCAAGGGAACAATTAAAATATACATGGCAGTAATAAAACCGGCTTTCCCGGCAGTGGTATAGGCAATGCCCGCCTGCTGCAGACAGGACGCAACACACAAAATCACACCGCAAACCACTCCCCCAAGAATCAGAGTCTTTTGCTCTTGAGGAGAGGCCTTCCTCCCGGTTCCCTGCTGTCCCTTTTTCCGGTCAAATACAAAAATGACCGGGAGCAATACCATCCCCCCGATCAGGGAACGCACGGACTGAAAGGTAAAGGGGCCGATTTTATCCGCCCCGACGCTTTGCGCCACAAACGCGCACCCCCAGATCACTGCCGTCAGCAACAGCAGCAAATTCCCTCTTAATTCTTTTGATTTCATCCTTTTTGTCCCCTTTCCGTCATACATTTTTCCTATTATAGCACAGATCCGGAAAAAAAACAAGTTTTTTGCCGGAATAATCCTTGCAAAACTGAAAAAAGAATGATATAATGAAGGTTATGATGAATGAGGACGGAGTGTAGCATTATGGAGATCGCATGGACGGTGGCACAGCAGGTCATGGTCATTTTTCTGCTCATTATGGTGGGCTTGGTCATGACCAAAAAGAATTTTTTAACCCAGACGGGGATCAATCAAATTACTTCTTTATTGTTATCAGTGGTAACGCCCTGCGTCCTGATTGACGCATACCAAAAGGATTTTGAACCCCATTTGGCATGGCAGCTGTGCACGGCGGCAATCTTTACCGTGCTTTTACATGTGATATCCATTCTTTTCTGCCATTTTATTTTTCGGCGCGAGCCAACCAACCGATACCGGATCAATATTTTCTGTGCCATTTATTCCAACTGCGGATTTATGGCAATCCCCCTGCTTTCCGCCACATTGGGAGCGGACGGGGTATTTTACGGCTCCGCTTATCTGGCGGTCTTTACCGTGTTTTACTGGATTCACGGCGTATATGTTTACACCGGCGGGGATCGGTCGGCAATGTCTTTGAAAAACGCTTTGTTCAATCCCGGCGTAATCGGAACCCTGATCAGCCTGATCCTGTTTCTCGGTCAGCTGCGGCTGCCCAAGGTGGTGGGGGATTCCATCGGTTATCTGGCAGGACTTAACACGCCCCTTGCCATGATTGTGCTGGGGTCGTACCTATCCAAGCTGAATTGGAAAAAGGCACTGGGCAACCGCTCCATGTATTTTGTGTGCTTTCTGCGGCTGCTGCTGATTCCGCTGCTTGCCATGGCGCTTGCACGGCTGCTCCGCTTAGACGAAACGGTAGCACAGGCGGTTATGATTTCGGCGGCTTGCCCGACGGCGGCGGTGGCCACGCTGTTTGCCACCCGCTTTCATTTGGACGCGGATTATTCCTCCGAGATCGTATCCGTTTCCACGCTACTTTCCATCCTTACCATACCGCTGATTATGATGTTATTCCATCTTTAAAATAAAAAGGGGTTTAAAAAAATGCCAATTACAGAATTTTTAGAAAACAACGCCAAGCTCTACGGAGAAGAAACCGCTCTGGTAGAAATCAATCCGGAGGTACGGGAGGTGCGCCGGGTTACCTGGAAGGAATACGAGCTGATCGAACCGGGTCGGGGAGACGCTTACCGCCGGGAAATTACCTGGAGCGTGTTTGAAGAAAAAGCAAATCGCTGCGCCCATTTACTGTTGAGCCGGGGAATCAAAAAAGGACATAAGGTAGCCATTTTGTTAATGAATTGCTTAGAGTGGCTGCCCCTCTATTTCGGAATCTTAAAAACCGGCGCACTGGCAGTTCCGCTGAACTACCGGTATACCTCTGACGAAATCCAGTACTGCTTGGATCTGGCAGATGTAGATGCGCTCTTTTTCGGTCCGGAATTCATCGGCAGAATGGAGGAAATCTGCGACCGGATCCCCCGCGTAAAGCTTTTGTTTTATGTGGGTGACGCCTGCCCCTCCTTTGCGGAAAATTACCTGCACCTGGCAACCAATTTTTCCAGCATGAAGCCGGAGATTTCCATTCGGGACGAGGATGACGCCGCCATTTACTTTTCCTCCGGTACCACCGGCTTTCCCAAGGCAATTTTGCACCCCCATACCAGCCTGATGCAATCCTGCCGGATGGAACAAAAGCACCACGGGCAAACCCATGAGGATGTCTTTTTGTGCATTCCGCCCCTGTACCATACAGGAGCCAAAATGCACTGGTTCGGCAGCCTGATTTCCGGCGGAAGAGCAGTGCTGTTAAAGGGAGTTCGCCCCCAGACCATCATCGAAACCGTTGCCAACGAGCATTGCTCCATTGTGTGGCTTTTAGTTCCTTGGGCACAGGATATTTTAGACGCCATTGACCGGGGGGAAATTGACATCAGCCGATATGACCTTTCCGCTTGGCGGCTGATGCATATCGGTGCGCAGCCGGTTCCCCCCAGCCTGATCAAGCGCTGGGAGGAGATTTTCCCCAACCATCAATATGACACCAACTACGGCCTCAGCGAATCCACAGGCCCGGGATGCGTCCACCTGGGCGTGGAAAACATTCATAAAATCGGCGCCATCGGCACTGCCGGCTATGGATGGAAAACGAAAATTATTGACGAACAGGGCAACCCGGTTCCTCAGGGAGAAGTGGGCGAGCTGGCAGTTTTCGGCCCGGGCGTTATGAAGTGCTACTATAAAGATCCGGAGGCCAGCGCACAGGTGCTGCACGACGGATGGCTCTACACGGGCGACATGGCAAAAGAGGATGAAGACGGCTTTATCTATCTGGTAGACCGCAAAAAGGACGTTATCATCAGCGGGGGTGAAAATTTATATCCGGTTCAGATTGAAGATTTTCTCCGGGCGCATCCGGCGGTAAAGGATGTGGCAGTGATCGGCCTGCCGGATCCCCGCTTAGGGGAAATTGCCGCAGCCATTGTGGAAATCAAGGAAGGGGAAAGCTGCACAGAAGACCGGCTGCAGGAATTCTGCAAGGGCTTGCCCCGCTATAAGCGCCCCCACAAGTTCATCTTTGCCCAGGTTCCCCGCAACCCCACCGGGAAAATTGAAAAACCGCTGCTGCGGAAAATCTATTGCGGAGAAAGCCTGGTAGAAAGCCAGATCAAAGGCTGATTAGGAGGAAACAAATTTGAAATCGGGAAAGCTTTTTTTGGCTTGTACACTGCTGCTTTTCGGCATTTGTTCCGCCGTTATCCGCTGCGGCGCCGCCGGCGACCCCATCCCCATTCGGTTTACCAAAGCGGGAGGGGGGCAGTATATTTATTGCAATAACCCGGAATACGTGGGGGAAGAGGATCTGTCTACCGTAGAGAACGAAAAGGCAACCTACTTAATGCAATGTAAGCAATTAAAGCCGGATCAATATCAGGTGTTTTTTTGCTTTTATAACTGGACGGATTTTGACATTGAGCCGGATATGGAGTTTAAAACAGAATCAGGAGCGGAAATTCGGATTGATTCCGCCGCCTACTGCCTCCCCTCCGGCGATGAATTCTGGGATTGTATCGGCGCATGGGCGGAGTTTATGAATATGAACATCCGCACCTTAAACGGCTATCAGCAATTTGTTCCTTACCGCGGGGTGGAGTTTCCCCAAACTCTGTCCCTGAAAGCAGGAGAAACCCATTGGATCAGCCCCTACCTTTACAATTACCGCACCGTTCCCTCCCGGGTTACCTTTTTGATGCTGGTCAAATTCACCATCGTGTCCGGTAAGACGGATGTGAATTTTGCTTCGTTAAAGCACTACGGGAGCTTAGGGGATCGGAGCATGCATAACCCGGACGCACTCCCCGGAGCTTATCGCCGGGACACCTCCGTCAAGGGCATTGAAACAGAAAGCCTGCCCATGGTTGAAGCGAATCTGAACGTGCAGATCACACCGGAGGTAAAAAACGGAACCACCCTCCCGGTGCGGATTTTTAATCAGTATTATAACGACGGCAACACCGTCCCCCATTGGATGACCAACATCAACCCCAACCGGGACGAATATCTCTACAGTAAAACCGTTGCCGCCGGGTCGGATATGCTTTCCTTCCGTTATCCGGATGATTCCAAGCTTTCTTATTACGGCGAAAAGGTTCCCGCAAGCCGGCGGGATAACGTCTGGGTCTTTGATATTTACCATCAGGATATTACCGCTTATCAGGAGGATATGCCCTGGAAGCCGGAGCTGCATATTCCCAACGCCTATACCGGCACAAAAATGGACATTGACAACCTCCCTAACCTGAACTGGGAATTTAACCTGGGGAATTTCGGGGTCACCAACCGGTATCATTTAAAAATAAAAAACTCGGACAACCAACCCCGGATTTTAAATTATTATCTGGAAACCTCCCGCTCCAGCAACATTCTGATCGTGCGGGACAAAAACGGCGTTATGCTCAACCCCTATACCCTGCAGCCGGACAATCCCTTTGCCCTCTGTAAAGGGATCAACCCTCAGAAGGTCAACGCCTGTATGTTCAGCGCAGAGGTTCCCGCCGGGGAGGAGGCAGAATATATTTTAGACCTCATTCTGCCCACCAACTGCCTTGGGGGGATGGTCAACGCCCTGACGGTAGACAGCCGCAAAAAGCTGATGCCGGTAGAGGGGGGCGCCTTTCCGGAGCATACGGAAAATTACCCCCTATCCAACGTGTTTTTTAACGGACAGGAATATATGAAATGGGAAAACGAAACCCTCTATCGTCTCCGGGGGAACACCTGGAGCCGGGTGAAACTGGACAAAAGCGCACAGGAGCTGTTCCGGCACCGGAGCAACAGCTTTTCCATTGTAAAAACCGATTGGGGCTATGCCGCCCGGTTCTGTGGGTGGGACGGGGGCATTGACTGGTGCATTGCCAACACCAATGCGCAGGATCAGCTTTATTTATTTAATGCGGACTTCCGCCTGCTGTCTGCCAACCCTACAGGCGCCTATCTCACCGGGCTTACCTTTGCTGACGGCAAGCTGTACTATCTGGGGGACGGGATGTTTGAATCCACCGACGGCAAAACCTTTTCCAAAACAGAAGGCTCCTTCAGCTTTCCGGAAAATAACGGGTTGTTTTCTATTGTACGGGAGGGAAAGCAGCTGTTTTATCAGGAAGGCGGAAAGCTGCTGCCCATTTGTTATGAAAGCGGGCAATCCCCCCGGGAGGTGAAGGCAACCGGCGGGCTGTTTTACGGCAAAAAATCCTGGAAAACTTATTTTTCCGATCTGCAAACGCCCAACATTTTATCCGTTTCCGCCGATGGACTGACCTGGACGGACTACACCCTGCCCAACACCTTTCTGGAATTAAAGCAGGTGGTGTATCTGAACGGGAAAATCTATGTAGACGGACGCTACCAGACCTTTGTGCTGGACGCCCCCGCACCCGCCCCTGCCAGAGTGATCTTAAACGGTGAGGTGCTGGCGTTTGAGACCCCGCCACAGGTCATTTGTGACAGAACCATGCTGCCCGTCCGCTTTTTCTTTGAAAAGCTGGGCGCACAGGTGCAGTGGAAGGAGGAAACCCAAGAGATCACCGTCACCGATGGGGAGCAGGTGATCACCTTCCGGATCGGCGGGGAAACCGCCCTGGTCAACGGCGAGGAAAAACCCCTTGACGCACCTGCCGTCTTATCCGGAGAAAAGGCTATGCTCCCTCTCCGTGCCTTGGCAGAACAGCTGGGCTATCAGGTAGACTGGGAGGAAGACCGAAAGCTGGTGACCGTCCGCCGCCCCGCACCTGCTGCAGAGGAACCGTAAGAAATAGGAATAAATTTCAATGACAGGTTGCAAAATTCCAAAAAATATGATATAATCAGTAGGAAGCAACACCGGAACGAAGAGCGGTATGTTGTTTGCTGCGCCGCTCAAGTCGGACTTGAGCGGCGCAGTTTTTTTATATCTTTTTTGGAGGAATTACAAAATGAAACGATGGATTGGCTTTTTCATGATTTTTTGTATGGTGTTCGGCGCCGTTCCCGCTCTGCCGCTCACCGCAGCGGCAGCAGAGGGTACCTGCGGCGACAAC
>CAKSSZ010000002.1 GCA_934489915.1 uncultured Clostridia bacterium
ATGATACGGAGATAGAACAATATAAAATCATAAAGCAGGATTTAGAAGAAAAATAAATGTCATTTTCCGTAGAATTTTAAGGAAACTCCAAAAGAGTTTCCTTTTCCCGTTTTACTCACTGGAAAAAGAAAGAGGTGATGCCTGTGGCAAAAAAGAAACAGGAATATAATCAGGAAAGTATTACAATGCTCAAAGGGGCAGACCGTGTTCGTTTGCGACCCGGGGTTATTTTTGGGTCGGACGGAATTGATGGGTGCTGTCATTCCTTCTTTGAGATTTTATCAAATTCGATTGACGAAGCAAGAGAAGGATACGGCGACCGTATTGAGGTGACTCGCTTTCTGGATCATTCCATTTTAGTAGAAGATTATGGCCGTGGAATTCCGTTGGATTATAATGAAAAAGAGCAGCGGTACAATTGGGAACTGGTGTTTTGTGAACTATATGCGGGAGGAAAGTATTCCCGCGGAGAGTCAGACAGCTACGAATACAGCCTTGGATTAAATGGTTTGGGGAGTTGTGCGACACAATATTCTTCCGAATACATGGATGTGACCGTTTGCCATGGCGGATATAAATATCAGCTGCATTTTGAAAAAGGTGAAAATATCGGCGGATTAAAAAAGGAAAAATTCAGGCACCGTCATACCGGAACGGCAATTCATTGGAAGCCTGACCTGGAGGTTTTTACTGAGATTGAAATACCGCTGGAATATTATTTATCAACTTTAAAGAAGCAAGCCGTGGTCAATGCCGGTTTGACTCTTGTTTTAAGGGATGAAACAGAAAAAAATCAGTTTCAAACCTATGAATTTTGCTATCCGGAAGGAATTTTAGGATACGTGAAAGAAATTTCTGCCGGAAAAGAGCTGACAGCTCCCGTTTTTTACCAAACAGAGCGTAAAGGGAGAGATCGGGCAGATAAACCGGAATATAAGGTAATGATGAATGTTGCCTTTTGCTTTAATAATGAAAATAATTTGATTGAATATTATCACAATTCCAGCTGGCTTGAACATGGCGGCGCTGCGGAAAAGGCAACAAAAAATGCATTTGTTTCTGTTTTGGATCAATATTTAAAACAAAATGGAAAATATAGTAAAAATGAAAATAAAATTACCTTTGCCGATGTGGAAGATAGCCTTTTGTTGGTCAGCAGTAACTTTTCTACTGAGACCAGCTATGAAAACCAAACAAAAAAATCGGTAACCAATAAATTTATTCAGGAAGCTATGACGGATTTTCTGAAATCACAGTTAGAAATTTATTTAATTGAAAACAAGCTGGATGCAGAGAAAATCAGCAACCAAATATTAATTAACAAAAGAAGCCGTGAAAATGCAGAAAAAACAAAATTAAATTTAAAGAAAAAGCTTTCCGGCTCGGTGGACATTGCCAACCGTGTGCAGAAATTTGTGGATTGCCGCACCAAAGACGCCTCCAGGCGAGAGCTTTATATTGTGGAGGGTGATTCTGCATTGGGATCTGTAAAATTAGGCAGAGACGCAGAATTTCAGGCGATTATGCCTGTGCGGGGGAAAATATTAAACTGCTTAAAAGCCGGTTATGAGAAAATTTTTAAAAGTGAAATTATTGTGGATTTGGTAAAGGTAATCGGCTGTGGTGTGGAGCTGAAAACCAAGCACAATAAAGATTTGAGCGCATTTTCTTTGGATCATTTACGGTACCAGAAAATTATTATCTGTACAGATGCTGATGTGGACGGATATCAGATCCGTACCTTGATATTAACGATGTTTTATACCCTGATGCCAACTTTAATTGAACAGGGATATATTTTTATTGCAGAATCGCCCCTGTACGAGATTAAAACCAAAAAGGAAAGCCTATTTGCTTATACTGATCGGGAAAAAGACCAAATAGTAGAGGGCTTAAAAGGGGAAAAGGTTAAAATTATGCGTTCAAAAGGCCTGGGCGAAAATGACCCGGATATGATGTGGCATACAACGATGAATCCGGAAACCCGTAAGCTGATTCGTGTCATGCCCGAGGATGAGGAAGAAACCAAAAGAATGTTTGATTTGCTGCTGGGAAATGACCTGCAGGGACGAAAAGACTTTATTGAGAGCGACGGTTATTTGTATCTGGATTACACGGACGTAAGCTAAGGGAGGCATGTACCAATGAATTATTATAGTGAACAGCAAATTTCCAAAACGTTAAAGGATAACTTCATGCCGTATGCGATGAGCGTAATTATATCCCGTGCCATTCCGGAAATTGATGGGCTGAAGCCCTCTCACCGGAAGCTGCTGTATACCATGTACCAGATGAAGTTATTGACCGGCGAACGGACAAAATCATCTAATATTGTGGGACAAACCATGCGATTAAATCCCCATGGAGATCAGGCTATTTATGCGACCATGGTGCGCCTGACAAAGAGCAACGGAGCCTTGCTGCACCCATTTGTGGATTCTAAAGGGAACTTTGGAAAGCAGTATTCTCGGGATATGGCATATGCCGCCCCCCGTTATACAGAAGCAAAATTAGACAGCTTTTCTGCGGAGCTGTTTGCGGATATTGATAAAGATACGGTTGATTTTGTGGATAACTACGATGGAACCACCAAGGAACCAACTCTGCTGCCGGTTACCTTTCCCAACATTATTGTAAACCCGAATTTGGGGATTGCTGTTGGGATGGCAAGCAACATTTGCAGCTTTAATTTGGCTGAGGTTTGCAAAACAACGGTGAGCTTGATTAAAAACCCCAAGCATAATATTATGAAAACACTGAAAGCGCCTGATTTTTCTACCGGCGGACAGTTGATTTATCGGGCGGATGAAATGGAAAAAATATATCGGACGGGCAAAGGGAGCTTTCGTGTTCGGGCAAAATATCAATATGACAAGAAGAATCATTGCATAGAAATTACGGAGATTCCCTATACCACAACAGCAGAAGCAATTATGGATAAAATTGCGGAGCTGGTAAAGCAAAATAAATGTAAGGAAATCTCGGATGTGCGGGATGAAACAGACTTAAAGGGCTTGAAGATTACCATTGACGTCAAGCGCAGCACGGATCCGGATGCATTAATGAGCAAGCTGTTTAAATTAACGACTTTGGAGGACAGCTTTGGATGCAACTTTAATATTTTAATCGGTAATACGCCCAAGGTGTGCGGAATTGCGGAAATATTGGAGGAATGGACTGCATTTCGGGTGGATTGCATCAAGCGCCGGTTATATTATGATATTCAAAAGATGAAGGAGAAGCTTCATTTACTGTACGGTTTGCGGGAAATATTGCTGGATATTGACAAAGCGATTTCTATTATCAGAAATACGGAAGCTGAGCGGGATGTTGTGCCGAATTTAATGAAGGGCTTTTCCATTGATCAGGTTCAGGCAGAGTATATTGCTGAAATCAAGCTGCGGAATCTGAACCGTGAGTATATTTTAAAGCGCACAAAAGAAACGGATGAAATGGAGCGGCAGCTGGCGGAATATGAAGAGACCTTAGGTTCTCAGGAAAAAATCAATCAAATTATATGTGACCAATTGAACGGTATTGCAAAAAAATATGGGCAACCCAGAAAAACGGAGATCATCGGTGCAGAGGAAATTACACAATTTACTCAGGAAGAAACAATTGATGATTATGCAGTAAAGGTATTTCTTACCAAAGAAAGCTATTTTAAGAAAATCAGTCTGGTGTCTCTGCGTTCCAGCGGAGATCAAAAGCTGAAGGAGGACGATAAGATTACCCGTGTGATTGAAACCTCCAATAAAGCGGAAATCCTCTTCTTTAGCGATCGGCAGAATGTGTATAAAGCAAAGCTACACGATCTGCCGGACGGTAAGACGGCTAATTTAGGCGAATTTTTACCCAATCTGCTGCAAATGGAAGAGGGCGAACGGGTTGTGGATATGGTGGTAACGGAGGATTACAGCGGATTTGTTTTATTTGCGTTTGCATCCGGTAAAATGGCACGGGTTCCGCTCAAGGCATATGAAACAAAGACCAACCGAAAACGCCTTACCAACGCCTATTCCGGCGCCTCTCCGCTGGTAAAAATGGTTTTCTTCCGGGAGGAAACAGAGCTGGCGGCAATTAGCGATACCGGAAAAATTCTGGTATTTTCTACTGAAAACGTCTCCCAAAAAAGCACCCGTGACTCGCAAGGCGTTTCCGTTTTGCTGTCCAAAAAAGGAAGTCAGCTGACGGATCTGCGTCCGGCAGACAGCTTGCATTTGAAGGACATTTCATACTACAGAACAAAAAACATTCCGGCGGTAGGGTGTTTTCTGCGCAAGGGAGATCATATTGAGGAGCAAATGAGCTTCTTATGAGAAAAACGGTGATAGGCGCACTGGCTCTTTCCGCAGTGGTGACGGCCGTTTTGTGGCGCTTTGCGGAGAACAATGAGATATGCTACAGCCTTTGGGTAACCGGGATTACAACACTGTATCATATAGGGATGAGACTTTTGGTAGGAGGGGCATTCCGATTTTGGACGCCAAAGAACCCGGAACATAAATGGTTTCGGGAAAGGCCTTGGGAGAAAGTGTTTTATCGGAAGATCCGCATCAAACACTGGAAGCGCCTGGTGCCGACCTACCGTGAGGAAGAATTTTTATTTGACCGGCAAAGAGCGGCAGAGCTTTTGAAAAGCACTTGCCGTTCGGAGGCAGGTCATACGGTAATGCTGGCGCTGAATTTTGTTCCTCTGTTGTTTTCCCGCTTTTTCGGCGGATTTTGGGTGTTTTTTATCACCTCTCTTGCAGCGGGAGTTTTAGATTTGGCTCCCATTCTGGTACAGCGATATAACCGCCCCCGCCTTTTGCGGGTGCTTCATAACATGCAAAAAAACAGGGAGATCCGATCATGATCGCCCTGTTCTAAAATACTAAAAGGGGCTGGTAAAAACAGCCCCTTTTAGTATGCTTATTCTTCAATTTGAATCTTTACAGCCACAACTTGCGGGGGAATGCTCATGGTGGTTATTTCTCCGTGTAATCCGGAAATTTTGTCGCCTACCTTTAAATCGTCAATCTTATAAATTCTTTTATCCATTCCACGGGTAATTTGTGTGTCTTCTGTTACGATCAGGCAAAGAGCATTTGTCGGATCAACCTTTCCGTCGGGGGTAATTATAACCTGGCCATCCCCGGGCAGTTCACTGATAATGCCGGAAAATGCAAGCTTATTTTCCTCTTCCTGATCCGCATCAACAGGCAGATTTACAATTTCAATTTGTTTTGCGGTTGCCTGCGGCGGTAAGCTTGCCGTCATGGCGTCCTCATACTCGATCCGGATACTCTGACCGACCTGCAAAGCGTCCTTGGTAATGGGCTTTCCATTTGCCAGCAGCACGGTATGTTCACCAATGTGTACCCATACCTCACCCCGATCCTCGTCCTGCACGGAAAGAGTGCCGTCTTCCATAATTTCCTGAATGGTTCCCTGAGACGGGCGAGATACAATGAAAGTTCCTTCGTCGTCAGAGTGGCAATTCAGTCCCATCAGTTCCGTAAACAATGCGGTGGGAACATAGGTGGTGTCCTCCTGCAAAACCGGCGCAGAACCTAAGGGCTGGGCAGCCATTTTAGAAAAAGTATAGGCATCCTCCTGAATGGAAAATGTGATGTACTGTGCACCGGACGTTAAAGTAACTCGCTGAGCCTCCTCCTGCCAGCCTACCTGGTAGCCAAAGTGTTCTGCTACTTTACGCACAGGCAAAAGAGTTTGCCCATCCTGCTGTAAGCCGGTCACGATCAGGGGGGCAGGAATTTCTGTTGCTGCCGTAACCTCAATTTCCGGTCTTGTAATTTCGATGGCTGTTCCCGGCATTGTCCAAGACATCACCAGTAAACCGGCACCTACTATCAATGCCGCTGCTTCCACTTTCTTCATTCGATCATCTCCTTCGAGGTTTTTGTTCTTACATTATGAATACCTGTCGGATAGAAAAAAGGTTGCAAAAAAATTTATTTTTTTTAATTTCCTTCTATTACACGTATTAATAGCTGTTCCGCATTTTGAAAATCCAGCTGTTCCCGTTCGTTCATATCTGCTTTTTTAGCGATTACAGCAAAATAATATTGCTTGCCGCTCATGGTAAACATGGAAAAGACCGGATTGTCCGCTGCAATCGCAATACCGTACGAGCTATCCTCGGTTAAATCATATGCCTGCTGATAGGCTTGAAGATTTTCTAAAGCGCCTCCGTTGGCCAGCGCCTGCAAAGCAGACTGATCCACCACCAGCGCCGAAACCTCCCGGGTCATAATCATTCCCTGCAGCCGTACCACCGCTGCGGAGTCCTGTTCCGCTTGCAGGGCGCTTCCGGTAATATTTAAAAAATAAGGAAGGACATGCACTGTGCCGTCTCCGTTGGCATCTGTCATTTGTTTTTCCTGTTCGGTTTGGAAGACCCGCATAGTGTCCTCTGTTTGCCCGAAGCTCCCTAAAAATACGATTGTGGTATCGTAGTCAATGCGGCTTCTTACCTGTTGAATGGTTGTAATTACCATAAAAATTGCCAATGCCCCGAAAATGACATACCACTTGTAATAATACCAGAAATTTTCGACCCGTTCCCGAAAGTTCAAAAAACCGCCTCCTTAACCGCTTCTTTTATCGAATATCATACACTGACTGCAAGGTGATTGCCGCTGAAAGCTCCTCCGCCGTAAGATTGGTTTCTCCCTGTACGGTATACCCTTCTGGAGCAGTGATATCAAAATAATTATCTGAAAGAACAAGATCGCAGGAAGTAAAGTCAACCTCCACCGATTTTGCAAACGTGTTGGACGTTACATGGATTTTTGCAAAATCCCCTTCTTTGATAATCTGAGCCTGCAGTGCCGGCTGCTCCCATGCAAAGCGCTTTGGTGGGACAAACAGTAGGGTTTGACGCATTAAGAAATGTCCCTCCCGGTCAAACAGATCCGCATAAAAATAAGAAAAAGCGGGAGCTTCCTTGCAGATCATTTCTGCAGCGTCGGCAGAGGAAAGCGGAGCGATAGAGACCGACTGCTCCGCTGCTTGGAATACCGTAAAATCACGGTTGCATAAAAACAGCTTTACCGTGCCGCAAAATTCCTCTCTTGTTTCATTTGCGATATTGACGCAAACCCGTCCTCCTTCTTCAAATAACCCCATGGCCACCGGTGCATAAAACTTTTTTGCCGCATAGTGCAGTGCTTTATACCGTCCGAAATAATCAATACTGGACCAGGATGCCACCGGCCAGCAATCGTTTACCTGCCAGTATAAGGATCCCATGCAATACCCCCGGATTTTCCGGAAATATTCCACCCCGTATTTGATGGCGTCTGCCTGCAGCAGCTGAGACGCATAGACCAATGCCTGAAAGCTGGTAGGATAAAGGTATTGCTCTGCCAGATAGGTTAAAATTTTGGCATTACCGCTTTTGCATTTCTGATGGTTTTCCATCACCTGCGAAAATGCGTTAAGATCCTCTTCACCGCAAAAGCTCCGGATGGTTTTCATGGAAGGAAAGCTTTCAAACCCGTATTCCGAACAAAAACGGAACCGATGCTCCCGATAGGCTGTAAACGGGGTTCCTCCGTGCCAGACGTCCCAATAATGTGTGTCGCCCTTGTCTAACGCATTGGTGTCTTCAAACCCGCCTCCGGCAGAGGGACTGGACGGCCAATAAAAGGTTTGAGGGGCAAAACGGGCGCATAAATCCGGTAAAATTCCTTCATACAGCCGCAAATAGTCTGCCTTGACTTTTTCCGATCTCCCCATTCTGCCGGACTTCAGATCCAGCTCAATTTCATTATTGCCGCACAGTAACCCCAAAGACGCATGGTGCCGAATGCGTTTCAGATTGTCTTCGAATTCCGCCCGGACATTTTTTTCAAACTCCTCTGTCAGCCAAATGTTTACACAGGCAAACATAAAATCCTGCCATACAATTAAGCCAAGCTCATCGCATAAATCAAAAAATTCATCCTCCGGATAGTAGCCCCCACCCCAGACGCGAATGGTATTATAATTGGCGTCTACGCACGCTTCCAGCAATTTTTTGGTGCGTTCCGGATGGATCCGGGACAGGATGCTGTCCTGAGGGATATAGTTTGCACCCATGGAAAATATTTTAATGCCGTTCACAACAAATGCAAATTCGTGGTTATTCGCCGCACCTGCGGATAGGGTCAGGGTTCGCAGGCCGATTCTTTTTTCCACACGATCCAGAATGCGCCCCTCCTTTTTCAAAAGAAATGTTACCGAATAGAGGGGCTGTTCCCCATATCCCCGGGGCCACCAAAGCGCCGGCTGATCTACCTCAATCACCGCCTTTCCCCCGGGCATGGGATAACGTTTTCCGTCAAATTCGACCTCCATCTCTATTCCGTCTGACCGATGCGCTGCTTCTCCGCTCACTGTCAGTGTGACGGCGCCGTTTTTGTGACATTGCCGGATAAATACATCCTCCCATCTGTCACAGTCATAGGTAAGCAGCTCTACTTTCCGGAAAATCCCCATGTCCGGCAGCTTGGGTCCCCAGTCCCAACCGGACATAGAAAGACATTTTCGTAAATGTGCCGCTCCCTTAATAGTATCTCCGGATAAATCACCGTTTGTCCATAAAAAATGAGTGCGGTTTTGTTCCTCAAAATATTGGATCGGAGAATGGAACACCAGCTTGATTTCATTTTTCCCGCACCGGGCTAACTTCTTCACATCAAAACGATAAGTGCGATGCATATTCATGACCGAGGAAAGCAGTGTACCGTTAAAATAAATATCACAAATGGTGTCTAACCCGTGAAATACCAGCTCTATGTAATCTTTTTTCCATTCCTCCGGCTGAATTTCAAATACGGAGGAAAAAACACAATCTTCACGGGACAGGTCGGTTAACTCTTGTTCGTTCAGTCCGTAAAACGGATCCTGAATCAATCCGTGCTCCAAAAGCACGCTGTACATGGAGCAGGGAGCGGTTGCTGCCAGCTCCTGATGTTGTTGATACTGCATGTTCCAAGAATGAATTACCATACGTAATCTCCCATCTCACTTTTCTTGTTTTTATTATACTCTAAAACAATGGGATTGTCAATGTATAAAAAGATCTGCGGCAAAACCGGATTGCCGCAGATCTTCAGAGAAATTCCTGTTATTCGTTTTCTTTGTCCTTGTCCTGACCGGTCAGATCGTCCTTAATATCTTCTCCGGCGTCTTTCATTTTTTCGCCTGCGTCCTCCATACCGTCCTTTACATCCTCACCCAGATCAGGGCTTTCCGATACCTTGGGAGAGGTTGTTACGTTCGGCGACGCCGTTACAGGAGGTGTAGGAGAAGCGGTACCGTCCTGATTGGATCCGCATGCCGTTAACATTCCCATCAGCAACAAGGCTGACAGCGTCAAACTAAATTTTTTCATGTAGCTCTGCCTTTCTGCCCACAAAATCTTATCGTGCTTACCGTGGGCGAGTAAGCAATACAGCTTGGCTGTATTCTATTCCTATTATATGGCAGTCAGCATCGAAATATTCCTTTTTTTATGTGCCGCAGAAACTTTCTTTATTCATCCCAGGTCAGACTGCAATTTTGTGCAAACAGGGCGATTAAATCCTCCTCCTTCACCTGAGGCGGAATTTCTACCGAAAATTTATAAATACGGCTTTCCTCTTTTTTGGAAATGTAAGTGTCTTGCACGATCACACCCTTTTCTTGCAGCAGATCGGTTGCATATTGCTGAAACCCGGGCTGAACCACATCGTATACCGCCAGCGTTTTTGCCTTAGGCAGCACGGAAAGCTTTGGGTTTCGGTGCAGCAGGATCTGGGCGGAAAGTAAAATTGCAGTGGCAGCAATTCCCACCGGGTACATCCCTGCTCCAAGCGCCATGCCGATCCCGGAGGTTGCCCAGATTCCGGCGGCGGTGGTTAAGCCGGTGACTGTCTTTTTTTGTACAAAAATTATGCCGGCGCCCAAAAAGCCAACGCCGCTGACAATTTGTGCTGCAATTCTGGAGGGGTCTAACTTAGCGTCCGTCAATGACGCAAGCTGCAGCATATCCGTAAATCCATATTTGGATACTACCATCATCAGCGCAGCGCCGCAAGCCACCACACAGTGGGTGCGGATTCCCGCTTCCTTTGCACGGTTCCGCCGTTCCATTCCAATGGCTACGCCGCAAAGAGCTGCAATAATGATCCGAAAAATCAATTGTATGTTCATTTGCCAATTCATGCTTTCTTTTTCTCCCTTCTTACATCTCCCCGATCTGTTATAATTTCATATCCCGCTTCCTGTACTCGCTTTTGAAGAGCCGTCTTTCCTTCTGCCGCTTCTTCATTGGTGCTGATTTTATGATCATACAGGGTATATAATTTGCGTACTTCTACGGGGGAAAGATTAGGCATCACGACGTTTGCCCCTGCCTGTAAGCCCAGTTCCCGCCCCTCGGGGTGGAGCGTTCCCAGTGCAGTTGTGGCAGGCAGCAGCACATAAGGAAACATCAGCCGCAAAATTGAGATCAGCCGCAGGGTAAGAGCAAGACTGCCGTTGGGTTCCCCCCGAAGAGGAGTTTGCGCATGATGCAAAAAGGGGCCAATCCCAATCATATCCGGCTGAAGTTTCTGTAAAAAACGAAGATCTTCCAGCAAATATTCTAATGTTTGCCCCGGTGACCCAACCATAAAACCGCTGCCTACCTGGTATCCGATTTCTTTCAGATTCCATAGGCATTTCCGACGGTTTTCAAAGCTCATCTCGTTCGGGTGCAGCGCTTGATAATGCGCTTTCACAGCTGTTTCATGCCGCAGCAAATACCGATCTGCTCCGGCTTGGAATAACACTTCATAACTTTTGCGGGAGCGTTCTCCCAAGGATAGCGTAACCGCACAGTCCGGAAACTCTTCTTTTATTTTATGAAGCAGAGAGCATAACCATGCGTCCGTATGGGCGCCGTCCTCTCCCCCTTGCAAAACAAAGGTGCGAAAGCCCAAACGGTATCCTTCCCGGCAGCAGGACAGAATTTGTGTTTCTGTCAGGCGGTACCGATGAAGCCGGGTATTTTCCCGCCGGATGCCGCAATAATAGCAATTGTTCTTACAGTGGTTTGAGATTTCAATCAACCCGCGGATGAAAACCTTATTTCCGTAATGCAGCTGCCGTACCTGATCTGCCAGCTGCCGCAGAGGCTCTTCCGCTTCCTCCCGGGTCATGAGAGCCATCAGTTCTTCGTCTGCCAGATCCCCTGTTCGGTACAGCCGTTGTACTAACTCCCTCATACTTTTTCCGCCTCCCGGATCTTTTGTATTAAAATTATAGCACAATCCCACCGGTTTGTCAAGCCAGTGCAGCCGCAAGCTGCTCTAAAGCGCCCGGCAAAAGAGCGGGATCCAGTGCAGAGTAATTGAATAGTATTGTCCCTGCATCCGTGGGATGAATGCCGTAGTCGGAAAGGCAGCGCAGAAGCAGCCCGTATTTTCTTGCCCGTTCCTTGATTTGTGCATCAGTCAAGTTGGTATGCAACCGAATTAAAAAATGCAATCCGGAACGTTCCTCTAAAAGCTCCCCCTGTAAGCTGCTTTGCTTCACTGCCTCTACTGCCCGGCTGCGAATTTTTTGATAGTAGCTGCGCATCCGGTTTAAATGCTTTTCAAAATATCCTTCCTGCAAAAACAAAGCCAGGGTCATTTGTTCAAAAACCGAAACCGTACATGCATAAAACCCCAAATTTTTCCGAAATCGGTCTGCCAGGGCAGCGGGCAGAACCATGTACCCAATCCGAATGGAGGGGGCAAGGGTTTTGGAAAAGGTATTCATATAAATGACTCGCCCAAAAGCGTCAATGCTTTGCAGGGGCATTGCCATCCGGCGGCTTAAGCGAAACTCGCTGTCATAATCGTCTTCAATGATATATTGCTCCTGCCCTGCCCATTGTAGTAATTCATACCGCCTTTGGGTTGAGGTCACAATTCCGGTAGGGTAATGGTGTGCCGGAGAGAGGTGAGCGACGGTTGCGTTCGATTGCCGCAGGCAGTCCATCTGCAACCCGTCTCCGTCCAGCGGAATCGGCAGACACTGTACGCCGTTTGCCTGGTAAATGCGGCGGATTTTGCTATGACCCGGATCTTCAATGGCAATCCGGCTTTGCCGCCCCAGCAATTGCACCAGCAATTGATATAAATATTCTGTGCCGGCGCCGATCACAATTTGTTCCGGAGCAACTGCCATCCCCCGGAAGCGCAGCAAATGGGTTGCGATTGCTTCCCGCAAAACCTGTTCTCCCTGCGGTTCTAACGTCCCCAGCAGCCGTGAATCTGCCTCGCTGAGTACCCGGCGCATTAACCGTGACCAAATACTGAAGGGAAAATTCCCCGGATTGCTTCGGTTAGCGCTCAAATCCAAATAAGAAGTCTCATGTTTTGGTATCATATGGGACGGAAGATTGCGGGCGGGGGAAAAAGGGGGAATCTCCGCTACATAATATCCGCTTTTTTCCCGGGAAAGCAAAAATCCCTCTGCCACTAGCTGGCCGTAAGCGGAATCTACCGTAATCTGGCTGATCGATAAATGCCGTGCCAGGCTGCGCCGTGAGGGCAGCTTTTCGCCTGATGTCAACTTTCCCTGCAAAATATCTTCCCGAATACAGCGGGACAAATAGTCATACAAGGGCAAATGCCCCCGTTTGCTCATGTCATAGGTCAGCATTCTATCACCTCCTGATCCTTATATTATATCATAGCTGACGGGGAAAATCAATCTGGTCTTATAAAAAAGTATCAAAATGGCTCTTTTCATAATTCCAGATTGCGTTATAATGAAAAGAAAAAAGATGAGGTGACCAACTGTGAAACAAGATAAGCAAATGAAAAGACTGGTGCTTGCAGCGTTGCTCGCAGCGCTGACCTGCGTGGGAACGATGGTAATTAAAATTCCTTCCTTGCACGGATATCTGCATCCGGGCGATGGATTTGTATTATTATCCGGCTTTTTGCTGGGGCCGTGGTACGGAGCTGCGGCAGCGGGGATCGGCTCCGGATTGGCTGACCTTTTTTCCGGCTACACCATTTATGTTCCGGGGACGCTTCTCATTAAAGCGCTGTCTGCTTTGATTGCCGGGCTAATTTATCAGAAAAAAAACAGCAGCGCATATGCGCTGCTGGGCGGGGTCTTAGGCGAGCTTGCAATGGCTGCCGGTTATTTTCTGTATGAATCTGCCGTTTTCCATGAAGGTGCGGCGGCCGCAATCCCCGGTAATTTAGCCCAGGGTGCGGCGGGGGTCGTGATTTCCATGCTTCTTCTCCCCCTGTTGAAAAAAGCCGTGCGCCGATAACATTTTTATTTTTCGCTCATTTTACTTAAAAAAGCGGCGGTTCTTTCATTTTTCGGATGATCGATCACTTCCTCCGGAGTACCGGATTCTGCGATGATCCCTTGATCCATAAAAATGATCCGATCTGCAACGTGGCGTGCAAATTCTATTTCATGAGTTACAATGACCATGGTAGTTTTCTTTGCTGCCAGGCTTTTAATGACTTTTAAAATTTCTCCTGTCAGTTCCGGGTCCAGTGCAGAGGTGGGTTCGTCAAAAAACAGAACCTTCGGCTCTAAGGCAAGCGCTCTTGCAATGGAAACCCGCTGCTGCTGCCCGCCGGACAGCTGGCAGGGGTAATTATCATATTTCGCGGAAAGCCCCACCCGATCCAGCAGGGCTTGCGCCCGGGAACGGATTTGTGCTTCCGTTTCTTTTTTCTTCTGCTTATAATCAGGCTGTTCCTTTGCCTGGAGAAGGGGCGCCAGCATTACATTTTCCAATGCGCTGTACTGAGGAAAAAGATTAAACTGCTGGAACACCAAGCCGAAATTCAGCTGATTTTTCCGCATTTCTGCAGCAGTATATTTCTTGCGCTGCTCTCCGTCAAACACCAGCTTGCCGTCTACTAAAATTCGTCCCTTTTCTGCCTGCTCCAAAAAATTGATGCAGCGCAGCAGGGTGGTTTTTCCGCTGCCGGAGGAACCCAAAATGGCGACAACCTCCCCCTGCTCCACAGAAAAATCAATGCCCTTGAGCACTTCGGTTTTCCCAAATTGTTTGTATAATTGTTCTACCTTTAAAATTGACATAGCCCGTCGATTCCTTTCTATTCCGGTATTTCTCAGCCCTTATAATAATTCAACCGTTTTTCCAGATAGCCGAACAGCAGCGTCAGTGCGCCGTTAAACAGCAGGAAATAAAGGCCGGTAGAGAACAGCGGCCAGATCAAGCCCTGCTTGGAAAACCGCTCCGCACACATCAGTATTTCAGCCAGGCCGATGATTCGTGCCAGGGAGGTATCCTTCACCAGGGTAATAATCTCGTTGCTCATGGGCGCTGTAATCCGCTTAATTACCTGAAACAGAACCACCTTGAAAAAGGTTTGCGTCTTGGTCAGCCCCAGCACCTGTGCTGCTTCATACTGCCCTTTCGGGATACTTTCGATACCGCCCCGGTAAATTTCAGAAAAATAAGCGGCATAATTAATGACAAAGGCAATCAGCGCTGCAGTCATACGGGAACGTACCGGCATATGGAACAGCAGCCCCGGCACATATAATACAACGAAAATTTGCAGCATCAGCGGGGTACCGCGAATGATCCATACAAAGGTCTTGGTCAGGTACCGCAGCGGAAAAAAGCGGGACATAGAACCCAAAGTTATAATTAATCCTAAGGGAATGGCCGCAAGCAGCGTGACAATAAAAATCTGACAGTTCAGGCCAAAGCCGGAAAACAAAGACAGCAAAATATCAGTTTGACTCACCTGAGTTCATCCTTCCTCTTTCAAAGCAAAAATCATAAAACAACGGAGGGAGCCGACTTTCCCCGAAGATTTCTCCGGGGAGGAAAGCCTGCTCCTCAGCCTTTTTCCTGTTTATTTTACCAGCAACAGCTCTCCCAGCTTATACCGGTCTGCAATTTCCTTTAAGGTGCCGTCTGCCGCCAGTTCCTGAATGGCTGCATTTACCTTTTCCACCGTGTCGCTGCCCTTGCGGAAGGCTACTCCGTATTGGTCGTCGGTAAAGTCTTTATCAATCAGCACCAGATTTTTATAATCGGTGCCTTCTCCGATGGAACCAACCGCCATTACATAATCACCGATGACTACGTCGGAAGTACCGGAAGCAACGTCCATCAAGCCGGTAGACTGTGCGTCCACTGCGGTAAAGGAGGCTTTAGAGAAAAATTCATTTTCCTCTGCCAGCGTTTCTCCGGTGGAGCCTTTTTCTGCTACAACAACGGCGCCGTCTACGCTCTCGGTGTATTTATCCTTGTTTTCGGATTTTACAATCATAACCTGCCGGTTTGCCATGTAAGGAATAGAAATTGCCATGTTTTCTTTTCTTTCATCCGTAATGGTCATGCCGTTCCAGATGCAGTCAATATTTTTTGCGTTTAATTCTACTTCTTTGGTATCCCAGTTGATCTCTACAAATTCCGGTGTAACGCCCAGCTTTTCACAAACAGCTTTTGCAAATTCTGTTTCAAATCCGGTCAATTCGGAACCTTCATAATAGTTCATCGGGGAAAAGAGGGTAATGCCGATGGTCAGTGTGCCCTTTTGAGAAATGTAATCCCAATCAGACGCCTGTGCCTTCGGTGTTGTGGCGGGGTCGATGCTCCCGTTAGAAGAGCCGCAGCCTGCAATCAGGGTTACGGAAAGCAGCATTGCCATACATACGATCAGTAATTTTTTGTTCATTGTAACTCAACCTTTCTGTTTTGTTTTTTTTGATTACACTAATATATTACCACTTTACCGTAATAAAGTCAAGTGTTTTTTTAAAATTTTTTGAAAAATTTTTTTAACCCCTGAAAAATCAGCAAAAAACAGCGGTGCAGAAGCTCTGCACCGCTAGCCTTTACAATCTTACCCCTGTGACGCATTCATCTTACGGTCGTCCAGCCAATCCTCGATTAAAACCAATTTGATTGCCGCTATGACCGGAACACCCAAGAACATCCCGATTGCACCGAATAATCCGCCAAACACCGTTACCGAAAGCAATACCAGCAAAGGGCTGACCCCTACCGAATTGCTAATGATCTTCGGCTGCAGGACGTTAGAATCCAACTGCGCCATAATAAAGAGCGCCAGCACCACCCAGATGGAGCGCAGCGGGCCGATGGTCAGTACGGAAACAATAAAAATAATCACCGTTGAAACAATCGGGCCGAAAAAGGGAATCATATTTCCGATTGCGGTAATGACACCCATCAGCGGCGCATAAGGAACCCGGAAGCAGGACAGCATGAGGAAGGTGCTGATCCCCATAATTAATGCGTCCAAAAACAGACCGGAAAAGTAGGAATAAAATACGCCAACCGTCTTTTGCACATACTTTACTGCCATCATCACCGGTTTAGAAGGGGTTTCAGTCAGAAAGATGCGGTAAAAGAAGGATACAATCGCCTCTTTTTCTAAAATAATATAAATAGAAAAAATGACGCTCATAAACGCAGAAAGAAAATAATTCGCTACCCGGCTGACCAAACCGATGTATTGGTTCAGGGTCGTCAAATTCAGTTTGCTGACCAGATTATCGTTGACAAATTTCATCAGATTCAAATTGGAGAACAGCTCATGTTCCTCCAAAAATTTAGACAGCACACTGTAATACTTGGGAATGTTTGTCACAAAATCTTCAATGTTGGCATAAATAATAGGAACAATATATTTTACCGTAACAGCCAGGGCGCATAAAATCGCAGAATAAACCAACAGGGTGCTGATCCCCATGGAGTATCGCTTTACCGGCCGAAGCTTGCAGCTTTTTACCCACTGGTTGACCTTGCAAACCGGACGGTACAGAAAAAAAGCAATTAAAATGCCGGCAAAAAAGGGCCCCATGGTGGATAATACTGTCCCAAATGCAGACCAAATGTCCTCAAAATTATTAATAATTTTATAAGCAATAATTAAAATAATTCCAACCACCAAAATCCGACCGTGGCTGGTCAGCTTCCACTTATTCATTTCGGCACCCGCCTTTCTCTTTTTATTATACCCGAGTTTTTCTGCTCTGTCAAGAAATGCAGCAGAAAAAAGTTGACAAAAAAGCTTCCTTATGGTATAATAAAAGTGTCCTGACGGGCGAGAAATTCTTTCCCGGAAGAAGCAGAAAATATTATGCCGCAGCAAAAGCCCTGCGGTGAAAATAAAACTGTTTCTGCACTCTTTCGGGGGTGCAGTTTATTTTTTTACAAAAACGGACACAGAAGTATTTTTTCTCTTATCACGCCTTATTTTGCGGATAAGAGAAATGTTACAATCGTCGGCGCCGGCGCAAAGCGGCAGAAGGGAGAATGAAATGAACCAACGAGTTGCATTAATCGGTATTATTGTGGAGGACAACTCTTCCGTGGAGCGGATGAATGAAATTTTGCATGAATACAGCGCTGTTATCATCGGGCGCATGGGCTTGCCCTATCCGAAAAAGAACATTTCCATTATCAGCATTGCGGTGGACGCACTGCCGGATCAGATCAGCGCCCTGGCAGGGAAAATCGGAAGGCTGAACGGCGTCAGTGCCAAGGCAGTTTATTCAAAAACGGAAGGAGCAAAGGAAAATGAAATATGATCCGAAATCCAAACACGCAGAGGAATTTATCAATCATGAAGAAGTGCTGGAAACGCTGCAATATGCAGAGCAAAATAAACATAATGAAGCGTTGATTACGCAAATTTTAGAAAAAGCCCGCAGCTATAAGGGCTTGTCCCACCGGGAAGCGGCTGTTTTGCTGGATTGCGATATTCCGGAAAAAAATAAAGAAATTGAAGCGCTGGCTGCGCAAATTAAGCAGGATTTTTACGGTAACCGAATTGTCATGTTTGCTCCTCTTTATTTGTCTAATTATTGTGTTAACGGCTGTGTTTATTGTCCGTATCACTTGAAAAATAAGCATATTGCCCGGAAAAAGCTGACCCAGGAGGAGATCCGCCGGGAGGTGATTGCTCTGCAGGATATGGGGCATAAACGCCTTGCCATTGAAGCGGGGGAAGATCCGGTTAATAATCCGATTGAATATATTCTGGATTGCATTAAAACCATTTACAGTATTCACCACAAAAACGGTGATATCCGGCGGGTGAATGTGAATATTGCCGCTACCACCGTGGAAAATTACAGGAAGCTAAAGGAAGCGGGAATCGGCACCTACATTCTGTTCCAGGAAACGTATCACAAGGACAGCTATGAGGCCTTGCACCCAACCGGTCCCAAGCACAATTATTGCTATCATACCGAGGCGATGGACCGAGCCATGGAAGGCGGGATTGACGATGTAGGGCTGGGGGTGTTGTTCGGCCTGGAGCTGTACCGTTATGAATTTGCCGCCCTGCTGATGCACGCAGAGCATCTGGAAGCGGCATTCGGCGTCGGCCCCCATACCATCAGCGTTCCCCGGATCAAACGGGCGGACGATATTGATCCTTCTGCCTTTGACAATGGAATTAATGACGACATTTTTGCAAAGCTGATTGCCTGTATTCGTATTGCAGTTCCCTACACGGGTATGATCATTTCTACACGGGAGTCCAAAGCCTGTCGGGAGAGGGTGCTGCATTTAGGCATTTCCCAAATCAGCGGCGCTTCCCGCACCAGCGTAGGCGGATATGCGGAGCCGGAACCGGAAGAGGAAAATTCCGCTCAGTTTGATGTCAGCGATAACCGCACCTTGGATGAGGTAGTACGCTGGCTGATGGAAATGGGAGACATCCCCTCCTTCTGCACGGCCTGTTATCGGGAAGGTCGGACGGGCGACCGGTTTATGTCTCTTTGTAAAAACGGACAAATTTTAAACTGCTGTCATCCCAATGCGCTGATGACCTTAAAGGAATATTTGGAGGATTATGCCACAGAGCCTACCAGGCAGCTGGGCAATGCCTTGATCATCCGGGAAATTGAGCGAATTCCCAACCCAAAGGTCAAAGAAATTGTGCAAAAAAATTTATCAGCCATTGAAAACGGCAGCCGGGATTTTAGGTTTTAAAAAGGAGGAAAACACATGGGACTCAATGATACGGTGTCTGCCGATCGGGTACACATTGCGTTTTTCGGAAAGCGGAACGCCGGGAAATCCAGCGTCATTAATGCTGTAACCGGGCAGCAGCTTTCTGTAGTTTCTCCCGTAGCCGGCACCACAACCGACCCGGTTTACAAAGCGATGGAGCTGCTGCCGTTGGGGCCGGTGGTGTTGATTGATACCGCAGGGCTGGATGACGGCGGAGCCTTAGGGGCGCTTCGGGTTAAAAAAACGCAGCAGATATTGCAAAAAACAGATCTTGCCATTTTAGTCATTGACGCCGCCTTGGGGAAAACCCGGCAGGAGGAAGACTGGATCAAGGCCTTTGAAAAGCGGAACATTCCGTTCCTAACTGTTTATAATAAAGCGGATCTTTGTCAGATGCCCACCTTGCAGGAAGGTGAGCTTGCGGTCAGTGCCGTAACGGGAGACGGCATTCATGCCTTAAAGGAAGCCATTGCCGCATTGGGAAAGCCGGCGTCTGAAAAAGCTTTGCTGGACGGCGTCATCGGCGCAGGAGAGCTTGCGGTTTTGGTTACTCCCATTGATTCTGCTGCCCCTAAAGGACGGTTAATCCTGCCCCAGCAGCAAACCATCCGTGCATTGCTGGATCTGGGGGCTATGGCAATGGTGGTGAAGGAAACGGAGCTTACGGGAGCGCTTGCGTCTTTGCGCGAGCCGCCAAAATTGGTGATTACGGACAGTCAGGCTTTTCACCAGGTATCCTCCCAAACGCCGGCGGAGGTGTGGCTCACCTCTTTTTCCATTTTATTTGCCCGTCAAAGGGGCGATTTGGGCTTGGTAATAGAAGGGGTCAAAGCGCTGGATTCCTTGCAGGAGGGGGATGGGATTTTGATTGCAGAGGGCTGCACCCATCACCGTCAATGTGATGATATCGGCACGGTAAAGCTCCCCCGGTGGATTAGAAAATACACCGGCAGGGAACCGGTCTTTACTTTTTCCTCCGGGCGGGATTTTCCGGAGGATTTGTCCGCCTTTCATATGGTGATTCACTGCGGCGGATGTATGCTGAACCCGCGGGAGATTCAATCCCGGCAGGGGCGGGCGCAAGCGGCTCGAGTTCCCATTACCAATTACGGGATTGCCATTGCTTATATGAACGGAATTCTGCAGCGCAGCCTGCAGCCTTTCCCGGAGCTGGCAAGTATGCTTTCTTAACAAGGAGGTTGTGTCGTGAGGCTGACCAAGGATTTTTATCTGCGTCCGGCAGAAGAAGCAGCCCCTGCGCTTTTGGGAAAGCTTCTTTGCGCCGAACAAAACGGAATGGTTCTTCGCCGAAGAATTGTGGAAACGGAATGTTACCAAGGGGAGGAGGACACCGCCTGCCATGCCCACAGGGGGAGGACGCCCCGTACCTCTGTTTTATATGAGGAGGGGGGCTTGGCATACTTGTATTTATGCTACGGGATACACCATTTATTGAATGTGGTAACGGGTTCTGAGGGACATCCGCAGGCGGTGCTGATCCGTGGAATTGAGGGGGCAATCGGCCCGGGCAGGGTGACCAAATCAATGGGAATTACCACTGCGCTTAATCGGGAAGACTTATGTACCTCACGCCGGCTGTGGTTGGAGGATGACGGCGCCCCCGCCCCTGTCTTTACCGTTGCCCCCCGTGTGGGCATTGGGTATGCAGACCCCAAAGATCAGGAGCGGTTATGGCGGTTTATTGCGGATGTCTCTTCTTAAATAAAAAACGGGCAAGCTTGCAGGAAAAAGCAAGCTTGCCCGTTTTTCAATTTCATTTTTCTGCCGATTCCGGATGAATTCCCTGTTCCAGGATATCCACTGCTTTTTGCAGCAGTTCATCCAGACGTTCTTTGTCTTTTTGTAAATATAAATACCCTACTAAAGCTTCAAATCCGGTTGCCTGATGGTAGTCTTTCACCTCGGCGTGCTTGGCAACCGTTCCCGGCTTGGCGTTTCTGCCCCGCTTATAAATCCGCAGCTCCTCTTCGCTCAGTTCCGGTGCTAATGTCTGTATCGCCTTGCTTTGGGCCTCTGCTTTTACATATCCGGTTGCCGCCTTGTGCAGCTGATGCACCGGAAAGCTCCCCCGGCTGATCAGCAGGGAACGAATGTATACTTCATAAACAGCGTCCCCGATATAAGCAAGCACCAGGGGGGAATGCTCTGCCGGAGATTTCCCGCCGCAATCCTGCGGCATGCTTGTTATTCTCTTCTCCATTTGACCCCCTGAGGCGTATCCTCCAGCACAATGCCCTGTTCCTTCAGTTCGTCACGGATCCGGTCGGCCTCTGCAAAATTTTTCGCCGCTCTTGCTGCCTGCCGCTGTTCAATCAATGCGGCAATTTCTTCTTCTAAGCCCTTTTCCTGCTTTTGCTCAAACAGACCGAGTACTGCGGAAAAAGAAGAAAACAAATCCAGGAAATGCTGAATGAATTGATGAGAGTGAGGGCGCCCGTCATTTACCACGGTGTTTATGTCACGCACCATATCAAAAATAACAGATAAGGCGTCTGCCGTGTTTAAATCGTCATCCATAGCACGGCAAAATTGAGCGGTATAGTCGGTTTTCATCAATTCTTCTTCCCGGGCGGTTAAGGGAGCGTCTTCCCCTTGAAGTAAAAATTTTAACTGGTCAATGCAGGTGGTGATCCGCTCCAAAGAAGTTTTTGCCTGCTGCATTAAATCCTTGCTGAAATTAATGGGGCTTCTGTAATGGGCGCTGAGCATAAACATTCTCATGACAGGGTAATCAAATTCTTTGGTTATTTCCCGCACGGTGAAAAAGTTCCCCAGAGATTTTGACATTTTTTTATGGTCAATATTGATGTAGCCGTTGTGCATCCAATAATGGGCAAACGGAACCCCGTTGCAGCATTCGCTTTGAGCAATTTCATTTTCATGATGGGGGAAAATCAAATCCCGGCCGCCGCAGTGAATATCAATGGTTTTGCCCAAATATTGATTTGCCATGACGGAGCATTCAATATGCCATCCCGGCCGACCCATGCCCCAGGGGCTTTCCCAGGCGGGTTCTCCTTCTTTTTGCTTTTTCCACAGGGCAAAATCCATAGCGTCTTCTTTTCTTTCGTCCACGCTGATTCTTGCGCCTGCCTCCAGCTCCTCCAAAGGCTGATGGGACAGCTTTCCGTATTCCCGAAATGCTTTGGTATGGAAATATACATCTCCGTCCCGCTCATACGCATACCCTTTGTCAATTAAGGTTTGTATCATTTGAATCATTTGCGGGATATGCCGGGTGGCTCTGGGGTGAACCGAAGCCGGACGGATCCCCAGCCCTTCCGCATCCTTTTTATATTCTTCAATAAAACGATCTCCCAGCTCCTCTACGGTAATTCCTTCCCGATTGGCACGTTGAATCATTTTATCGTCAATATCCGTAAAGTTTTGTACAAAGGTCACCTCGTTCCCCAAAAACTCCAGGTAACGGCGCAGAGTATCAAAAATAATAAAGGGACGGGCATTTCCAATATGAAAGTAGTCATAAACCGTCGGTCCGCAGGCATAAATGCTCACTTTGCCCGGCGTTATGGGAACAAACTCTTCCTTTTTTCCGGTCAATGTATTAAAAATTTTCATGGTCATTCCTCCTCACCTTTTTATTTTACCAGCTTTTTTGGAAAAAGTCAATTTTGACTTGACAAAAATTCCGCTTTTTAATATAATTTTATTATAAGTTAGTGTAGGAGTGATAAGAATGGATCAAAAAGAACAATTGTTAAAATTACTTGAACGGGATGCAGGAATGCCCGTCAGCCAGCTTGCTGTAATGCTCGAAATGGACGAGGCGCAAGTCGCCGATATGATAGAAGCCTGCGAAAAGGACGGCACCATTGTTTGCCGGAAAACCGTAATTGATTGGGAAAAGACCAGTTATGAAAGAGTTTCCGCCCTGATTGAGCTGCGGGTGACGCCCCAAATGGGAGAGGGCTTTGATAAGATTGCCCAGCGGGTGATGCGGTTTCCGGAGGTGCGTTCTACCTACTTAATTTCCGGCGGCTTTGACCTGATGGTGATTGTGGAAGGAATCACCATGAAGGAGGTTGCCTTGTTTGTGGCAAATTGTTTGGCACCGATGGACGAGGTCATCAGCACCGCCACGCACTTTGTTTTGAAAAAATACAAGCAGGACGGCGTTTTCTTTAACGCCGACCATAAGGATGAAAGAAGGGTGATCACCCTATGAGTCAGTTTTCTATGGAGGCACAGATTTCGCCGGTTGTGAAGCAAATGCCTTCTTCCGGGATCCGTAAATTTTTTGATATTGTGGCAGAAATGAAGGACGCCATTTCCTTAGGAGTAGGCGAGCCGGATTTCGTCACTCCCTGGCACATTCGCCAGGCAGGTATTTTCTCGCTGGAGCGGGGGCATACTTACTATACTTCCAATGCCGGAATTTTTGGATTGCGGCAGGAGATCTGCAATTACTTAAACCGCCGGTTTGAAATCAGTTATCAGCCGAAAACCCAAACCATTGTAACCGTAGGGGGCAGCGAGGCCATTGATTTATGCGTGCGTGCGGTGGTGCAGCCCGGGGATCAGGTTTTGATTCCGGAGCCGTGCTTTGTTTGCTATGCGCCTATCGTTACTCTGGCAGGCGGCACCCCTGTTCCGATTGTGACCCGAGCGGAGGATGAATTCCGGCTGACGGCAGATCAGCTGCGCAATGCCATTACACCAAAAACCAGGCTTTTGGTACTGCCTTTCCCGAACAATCCCACCGGCGCTGTCATGCGGCGGGAGGATTTGGAGGCGATTGCGGAGGTTTTGCGGGAAACTGATATTGTAGTTCTGTCTGACGAGATTTACGCCGAGCTGACCTATGGCGGAAAGCATACCTCGATTGCGTCCATTGACGGAATGTATGAAAGAACCGTGCTGGTCAGCGGATTTTCCAAGGCCTATGCCATGACCGGCTGGCGGCTGGGCTATGCCTGCGGAGACGAAGCGGTCATTGCCGCCATGACCAAAATTCATCAGTATGCTATTATGTCCGCTCCGACCACCAGTCAGCATGCGGCGGAGGAGGCCATGCGTAACGGCGACCATGACATTGAAATGATGAAAAATGAATATAATTACCGCCGTAAAATTATTTTGGAAGGCATGCGGGATATGGGGTTGGATTGCTTTGAGCCTCAAGGTGCCTTTTATGTCTTTCCCAGTATTCAGAGAACCGGCATGACCTCGGGTGAATTCTGCAATCAGCTGTTAAATGACCAAAAGGTTGCCGTTGTGCCGGGAGATGCGTTCGGCGCCAGCGGAGAAGGGTTTGTCCGGTGTTCCTATGCTTATTCGATTGATAAAATCAACGAGGCCTTGAATCGGATTGAGGCTTTTGTGAAAAAACAACTGTAGGAGCGGGATAAAAATGGGACTGAATCTTGTATTATTAGAACCGGAAATCCCGCAAAACACGGGAAATATTGCCAGAACCTGCGCTGCCACCGGGGCCTCTCTCCATTTGGTGGGGCCGATGGGATTTCAGATTGACGATAAAAAGTTAAAGCGGGCGGGCTTGGATTACTGGCGTTTGCTGGACATTCATTATTATGACAGTACGGAAGAATTTTTTCAAAAGCATCCGGGAAAAACATTTTATTATGCCACAACAAAAGCACCCCGTGACTATAGCGAGGTTGCTTACCCGGAGGATGTTTATTTGGTATTCGGCAAGGAAACAGCCGGCATAGACGAAGGGATTTTAGTGCGTAATCAGCCTTATTGTGTGCGGATTCCCATGATTGACGAGGCACGTTCTCTGAATCTTTCCAATGCAGTGGCTATTATGACCTATGAGGTGCTTCGTCAGCACGGTTTTTCTCAGCTTCGCCGGCAGGGTCAGCTGACCAGATATCACTGGCAGGCGGAGTAACATAAAGAACGGAGAGTTTGCTATTATGATTAAAATTATCGGAGACAGCAGCTGCGACATGCCCCTTCACTACGAACAGGAATACGATATTACCATTGTTCCCCTGACGGTAGAAATTGACGGGCAGCTTTATCAGGATCGGTATGAAATTACCCCGGAGATATTTTTTCAAAAGCTGGAGGAATGCAAGGCGTTTCCCAAAACCTCTCTGGCAGGCCCGGAGAAGTTTTTAGAGCAGTACCGTATTGCCGCAGAACAAGGGTATGATACGGTCATTGTGATTACCATTCCGGCTGTGGCCAGCGGCACCCATCAGGCGGCTCGTATTGCGGCAGAAATGATGCAGGAAGAACATCCTGCCCTGGATATTACCGTGGTGGATTCTCAAATGCTTTGTTATCCCATCGGTTATCAGGTGAAGGAGGCCGGCAGGCTGGCAAAGGAAGGCGCTTCCAAACAGGAGATTTTAGACCGGATTCGTTATATTCAATTACACACGGACGTGTATTTTACCGTGGATTCTCTGAAGTTTTTACAGAAGGGCGGGCGGATCAGCGCAGCCAAGGCAGCGCTGGGAACCATTTTGGATTTGAAGCCCATTCTTACCTTAAAAAACGGACTGGTGGAGCAGGTAGAAAATGTGCGGGGAGAAAAAAAGGCAATGTCCCGTATGGTAGAGCTGATTACGTCCCGTCCGGGAGCCGATGCTCTGGAGATGGTTTCTATCGGTCATGGGACAGTTCCCGGCAAGGTGGAATTCCTGCGAAAGAAGCTGGAAGCGGCGCTGGGGAGGCAGGAAGACGAAACCTTTGAGGTCGGCGTTGTCATAGGTGCTCACGCAGGCCCCGGATTTTCTGCTGTTTTTGTCATAAATCCCGAATTTCAGAATGAATGGATAAAATAACAAAAAATACTTGAAATTTTTTGCGGAATGGGGTACAATAGAATTATTGAGAAAGTTTTAACAATTATATCATATGAGGTGAATGTGTATGTACAACAAAAAGTCAATTGAGGACGTTGCCGTTGCAGGAAAAAAAGTTCTGGTTCGCTGCGACTTTAACGTTCCCCTGGACGAAAACAAGAACATTACCGATGAAAACAGAATTAACGGTGCATTGCCTACCATCAAATATCTGATGGATCATGGCGCAAGAGTTATTTTGTGCTCTCATCTGGGCAGACCCAAGGGTGAAGTGAACATGAAGTTCAGCTTAAAGCCTGTGGCAGATCGGTTGAGTGAAATCCTGGGGAAAGAAGTTAAGCTGGCTCCCGACTGCGTCGGTCCTGAAGTGAAAAAAATGACGGACGAAATGAAAGACGGCGATGTGATCTTGCTGGAGAACGTCCGCTTCCATAAAGAAGAAGAAAAGAACGATCCCGCCTTTGCAAAAGAGATGGCTTCCGTTGCGGATCTGTTTGTAAACGACGCATTCGGTACCGCTCACCGGGCACATGCGTCTACCGCAGGCGTTGCAGATTACCTGCCTGCTGTTTGCGGGTATCTGATTCAAAAAGAAATCAGCGTGATGGGCAAGGCTCTGTCCGATCCGCAGCGTCCCTTTGTTGCAATCCTGGGCGGCGCAAAGGTTTCCGATAAAATCGGCGTGATTGAAAATCTGCTGGAAAAGGTAGATACTTTGATCATCGGCGGCGGTATGGCTTATACCTTCAACAAGGCAAAGGGCTATGAAATCGGAACCTCGATCTGTGAAGATGAAAAGCTGGATCTGGCAAAGGAATTGATGGCAAAGGCAGAAGCAAAGGGCGTAAAGCTGCTGCTGCCTATTGACAATAAAATCGCAAAGGAATTCAGCAACGATACGGAATTTAAGACTGTTGCAGCGGATGCATTTGATCCGGATTGGATGGGAATGGACATTGGCGATAAGACCATTGCCTTGTTCTCCGATGCAATTAAAAATGCAAAAACGGTGATTTGGAACGGACCTATGGGCGTGTTTGAATTCTCCAACTTTGCTGAAGGCACCCGTGAAATTGCCAAGGCTGTTGCCGCAGCTGACGCAGTCACCATCATCGGCGGCGGAGATTCTGTTGCCGCTGTAAAGCAGCTGGGCTTCGGCGACAAGATGACTCATATTTCCACCGGCGGCGGTGCTTCTCTGGAATTCCTGGAGGGTAAGGTTCTGCCCGGTATTGACGTACTGGAAAATAAATAAATAACGAGAGGATGAGCTCAAATGAGCAGAAAATATGTAATTGCTGGAAACTGGAAGATGAACAAAACTCCTTCCGAAGCAAAAACGCTGGTGAAGGATGTGATTGAAGCCATCGGCACGAAGCCGGAAAATGTTGAAGTTGTTGTTTGCCCTCCTTTTGTAGCTCTTGACGCTGCAATCGGCGCTGCAAAAGACAGCTTTGTAAAAGTAGGCGCTCAGAACATTCACTTTGAAGCAAAAGGCGCTTACACCGGCGAGGTTGCAGCAGATATGTTAAACGATCTGGGTGTTTCTTATGTGATCATCGGTCACTCTGAAAGAAGACAGTATTTCGCAGAAACGGACGAGACAGTCAACAAAAAGGTATTAACGGCTTTTGAAGCCGGTTTTACGCCGATTATCTGCGTTGGAGAAACCTTAGAGCAAAGAGAACAGGGCATTATGCCTGATTTGATTCGGATGCAGGTAAAAATTGCGTTTGGCAATGTTTCTGCCGATCAGGCCAAAAAAGCGATTATTGCTTATGAACCTGTTTGGGCAATTGGTACCGGCAAGACCGCTACCAGCCAGCAGGCAGATGAAGTTTGCGGGATCATCCGCACCACCATCGGCGAGCTGTATGACGAGGCAACGGCAGAAGCAATCACCATTCAGTACGGCGGCAGCATGAATGCAGGCAACGCTGCTGAACTGTTGGCTATGCCGAACATTGACGGCGGCTTGATTGGCGGCGCAGCCTTGAAGCCCAATGATTTTGCTACAATCGTAAAGAGCGCAAAATAAATTGTTCAAAAGGGGAAGCTGCAGCATATGTTTGTTGCAGCTTCTTTTGAACACGGAAAGGGAGTAGAGTTTCGTGAAACAGTTAATTAGCTTAATTATTATGGACGGCTTTGGCATTAACCCCAAAACCGAAGGGAACGCCATCAAAGCGGCAAAGACCCCTTGCCTGGACAAGCTGTTTGCCACCTATCCTCATACGGAGCTTGGTGCAAGCGGGATGGATGTGGGATTACCGGACGGCCAAATGGGGAACTCTGAGGTAGGGCATACCAATATCGGTGCAGGACGGATTGTTTATCAGGAGCTGACCAGAATTACCAAATCCATTCAGGACGGGGATTTTTTTGAAAATCCTGCATTGAAGGAAGCCATGCAGCACTGCCTGGAGCATCATACTGCTCTGCACTTGCTGGGGCTTTTGTCCAGCGGCGGCGTGCACAGTCATAACACCCATCTTTATGCTTTGCTGGAAATGGCAAAGAAAATGGGGGTAAAAGACGTTTGGGTACACTGCTTTTTAGACGGACGGGACGTTCCTCCGCAAAGCGGAAAGGATTTTGTGCAGGAGCTGCAGGATAAGCTTTCCGAAATCGGTGTTGGAAAAATTGCAACCGTAATGGGGCGCTATTATGCCATGGATCGGGATAACCGTTGGGAACGGGTAGTAAAGGCCTATGACGCTATGGTTAAGGCGGAAGGAATTTCCGCAGGAGATCCGGTAACTGCCGTTGCTGATTCTTATGCGAAGGAAGTGACGGACGAATTTGTTGTGCCGGCTGTAATCGATGGGTTCCCGGGCGTCAAGGAACAGGATTCTATGATTTTCTTTAATTTCCGCCCCGACCGGGCAAGAGAAATTACCAGAACCTTTGTAGACCCTGATTTTTCCGGCTTTGAACGCCGTTATTTCCCGGTACACTATGTTTGCATGACCCAGTATGACGCCACCATGCCCAATGTTTCCGTTGCCTTCCGGCCGGAATCCTTAGACGATACCTTTGGCGAGTATATCAGCAAAAAAGGATATACGCAGCTGCGCATTGCTGAAACGGAAAAATACGCCCATGTAACCTTTTTCTTTAACGGCGGTGTGGAGAAAACCTATCCGGGAGAAAACCGTATTTTGGTTAATTCTCCGAAGGTTGCCACCTATGATTTACAGCCGGAAATGAGTGCCTATGAGGTCACGGAAAAGGTTTGCAAGGAAATCAGAGAACGCAAAGAGGATGTGATCATCTTAAACTTTGCCAACTGTGACATGGTAGGACACACCGGCGTGTTTGACGCAGCGGTTGCTGCAGTAGAAGCGGTAGATACCTGCGTTGGAAAGGTCATGGATGCGATCAACGAAGTGGGCGGAATTGCTCTGATTACAGCTGATCACGGAAATGCAGATTGCATGATAGATGAAGCAACAGGCGAGCCTTTCACAGCGCACACCACCAATTTGGTTCCCTTGCTTTTAAATCAGCCCGGGGTAACCTTAAAGCCGGGACGGCTGGCGGATATTGCCCCCACAATGCTGGATTTAATGGGCTTGGAGAAGCCTGCCGCAATGACAGGCGAATCCTTGCTGGTAAAATAACAATATTTCTTTTCATAAAAATACACCCCCGGAAGCCAATCATGCTTTCGGGGGTGCTTTTTGTTATGAAAGTTGTCCCATCCATTCCATTGCCTGATCAATCCACTTTTCTGCATTGGGCAACAGGTAATTGGGATTCCCGATCCAGGTAATCCGATTTGCCAATGCAATTCCGTGGGGGCCTTTCGGGTATAGGTGCAGCTCACAGGGGATGTTGCAGCGAATCAGCGCCTGGGCAAAAACAAGAGAATTGTCTGCCCCCACTGCCTGATCTTCTGCGGTATGTACCAGGAAGGCAGGAACGGTGTGTTCATCCACGCACCGCTCCAAAGAATACCGTTCCAGCTCTTCTCGGGTGGGAGATTGGCAGCCTAACAGATTTTGAAAGGAGCCCATATGAGTGCCGGGTAAAATGCCGGAGATGACCGGGTAAATCGGCAGCATGCCGGCAATTTTGTTTTCTCCGTAAGACATGCCGGCTGCTTCATAAAGTTCAGGTTTGTGCCAAAGGGTTCCCAGAGAAGCGCAAAGATGTCCGCCGGCAGAAAAACCGCAGGCAAAAATGCGTTCCGGATTTATTTGAAATTCTTTTGCATGATCCCGGATATATTTGACCGCTTGGAATGCTTCCAGTAAAGGTTGGGGGAATTTTGCCTTTTCTTTCACAGAGTAGTGTAATACAAAGGCATTCATGCCGCGGCCTAAAAACGCAAGGGCAATCGGCTCCCCCTCCCGATCAGAGCAAATATCGTAGTAACCCCCGCCGGGGATAACCAGCATAGCGTCCCGCACAAAATCCTTTGTAGGATCTGCCACATAACATTCTAAAAAAACATCCGGGTTGGATTCGTCCAACAACACTTTTTGATTCATCATAAAAATCTCCATTCCACCGTTCTATGCCGGCTCAAGTAGTAATGAATGATACCTCATTCAAAGGGGAATGTGACCCCTTTTGCCTACTATTATACCGAAGATTTTAGAAAAAGTCAACTGCAATAATCCTCTAAAAAGGAGGTAAGCTCCTCTTCCGATTCAATGAATATGCCCGCCTGCAGCCGTTCTGCCTCCTCAGCGGAAAGCAGCTGAGGACGAAAAGGACGGGAATCTCTGATGCGAGACGGATCATTTTGATAAACGGTGATTAATTGGTTTCCTTCTGCATAAACCCGAAAATGCTTGCTGCATTTCCCTTGGCTGATTTTTGCAAAGTAAAGGGTGTTTTGCTCCATGCTGTCAAATACTGCGCCGGAAATTTTTTGTTTGGCGGCCTCTTTTCCCTTCCAGGAAGCGGGAAGGGGCTGTTCTGACAGCTCGCTGTGACCGCAGCCGTTATAGCTATAGCGGATGACCAGTCGGCTGTCCGGCCCAACGGTCGGGCCGGGAGTAATGGCGGGTGCCTGGGTCTGGCGTTCGGCGGCTGCCCGGCGAAGAACTGCCGGATCCGGGGTCAGCAAACGCCCCATGCCCAATCCGAATAATCCCCCTGCAATACAAATCATCAAGAAAAAAAGGATACGACCCTTTTGCATGACTGTTTTTCCTCCTTTGCTGCCGGAAAAGCGGCAAAAAATCTATGGTTTTCCACTATTTTTTGCGTTTTTTTGATCTTTATACAACAGTAAGAAAAATGTAACACAAATTTAAACAAAAAAATTGAAATTTGTGCTATAATAGAATTATGTAAATGTCTCCTGATATTTCTTGCTCTGCTTATGGAGACAGATCGACAACTATAACATTTACGCTTGCAGAGCGGCGGCATGATAGGAGAAATTTTTTATGAAACGATCAGTAAAAACATTTTTGAAATTCTTGCTGATTTTTGTATTAATTCTCTCAATTCTGGCTGGATGTACCGTAGGGGCCATTATGTTGACCACCAGCGATGTATTTACGGAATTTAATACAGACGACATCAATTTGAATTTCACTTCTTTCCTGTATTATACCAATGAAAACGGTGAAGACATTGAATATCATCAGCTGTCCGGTACCGAAAACAGAATTTGGGCGGATATTGAAGATATTTCTCCTTATTTAACAGATGCAATTGTCGCTATTGAGGACGAGCGGTTCTGGAGCCATAAGGGCTTTGATATGAAGCGTTTTATGGGCGCTGTGTTAAATTATGTGGTACACAGTGATAATTCCTACGGCGGCAGTACGATTACACAGCAGCTGATTAAGAACCTGACCGGTGATGACGAAACGAAAGTAAGCCGGAAGCTGAGAGAAATCTTCCGTGCCATTCAGCTGGAGCAGCAAATGGACAAGGAAAGCATTCTGGAGCTTTATTTAAACACCATTTATTTAGGAGAGGGCTGCAACGGTGTTAAAACCGCAGCGTATACTTATTTCGGCAAAGATGTCAGCGAGCTGAATTTGGCGGAGGCTGCTTCTCTGGCAGGGATTACTCAGTTCCCGACAAAGTATGATCCCCTGGTCAATCCGGATGCAAACCAGACCAAGCAGCATGTGGTGTTAAAGAAAATGCTGGATTTGGGGTATATCAATCAGCAGGAATATGAAGACGCCCTGGCTTATCAGATTGATTTCGGTGCAGGTGTTTCCCAGGAAAATGAGATTCAGTCTTATTTTGTGGATGCGGTAATTGATGAGGTGCTGACCGACCTGCAAAAAGAAAAAGGCTATGCGCCCAATTATGCGGCAAAGCTGCTGTATAACGGCGGCTTGAAGATTTATACCACCCTGGATCCCAACGTCCAGAATGTGATGGAAGAAGAGTATGCCAACGACGATAATTTCGGCACCCCGTCAGGGGAAGCGCAGATGGAATCCTCCATGGTGATTATGGATCCTTATACCGGGGAAATCAAGGGGCTGGTCGGCGGCCGCGGCAACAAGGAAAGCAACCGGACGCTGAACCGGGCAACCCAAACGACTCGTCAGCCCGGCTCTACCATTAAGCCTATTGCAGTGTACGGCCCGGCGATGGAAGAGGGATTGATCGGTCCGGGTACCATTATGGTGGATAAACCCATTAGTATTGGCAGCTGGAAGCCGCATAACTATGATTTCAGCTATTCCGGGGCGGTGAGCATTCGCCGTGCAATTGCAAACTCCATTAATATTATTGCGGTGAAAACATTGCAGATGTTAGGGGTGGAAACCTCTTATGACTATATGACAAACCGATTCCATTTTACCAGCCTGGTGAAAGGGAGAAAAGCGGAAGACGGCACTGTCCTGAGTGATTTGAACCTGGCGGCGCTGGCACTGGGCGGTTTGACGGACGGTGTCTCGGTAAAGGAAATGACGGCAGCTTATGCGACCTTTGCCAATAACGGGGTTTATTTAACGCCTCATACCTATACAAAGGTGCTGGATGCGGACGGGAATGTTCTTTTGGAAAAGAATGTGGAAGAAACGGTTGTGTTCGGAGAAGAGGCCAATAGCATGATGTTAAGCTGCCTGCGGTCGGTCGTCACCTCCGGTACCGGTACTGCCGCATGGTTGAATAACGGGATTTCGTCAGCCGGAAAAACCGGAACCACCGATGAAGCTTACGACCTTTGGTTCTGCGGTGTTTCGCCTTATTATGCGGGTGCTGTTTGGTGCGGATTTGATCAGCCTCAGAATTTGTATCTATATACCTATGACGGAATCAGCAGTACCATTTGGGGAAAGATCATGCGGCGTGTGCATGAAAACCTGGAACCGAGAGATTTTGTATGGCCCTCCGGTGTAAATTATGATTTATCAATTAATAACGAAGCGGACAGCGAGGACGATAAGGATAAGGACGACGAGGATGAAGATGAGGAAGAATCCCCAACTCCTTCCGAAAGTCCCGAGGCAACTCCGGAAGCTACCGAAACGCCTGTTTCCACACCGGAAACCCCGATAGAAACCCCGACGCCCGAGCAGCCTACCGTAACGGAGGCTCCCCCGGTCGATAATACTGTCATCCCGCCGGATACGATGGATCCTTCCGGGGAAACGGTCGAAGCGGCGCCGGAATCCCCGTCCGGAACAGATGAATATTAATATCGAAACAGTCGAATATTGATCCAATAAGAAATATCTGTAAAAATCGCCTAAAACGGAACGACTTTTGCAGATATTTTTTATTTTTCTATTTACAAATTTTTAAGATTATGCTATAATGTAATTATATTTCATAGCTGAAATATAATTATGTATTTTTAGGAGGAAAAAATGAAAAGTAAAAAATTATTGTCAGTGGCAATGGCTCTGACCATGACCGTTTCCGGTTGGTGCGGGTTTAGCATGAGCGCATCGGCGGAAGCGGCAGTAAAGCAGTTTTATGTAGCAACCAACGGCAGCGACAGCAACAGCGGCTCCATTTCTGCTCCCTTTGCGACACTGGAAGCGGCAAGAGACGCAGCAAGAAAGGTAGACGGCAAGACCATTATTAACCTGCGGGAAGGGATGTATCAGGTTGATTCTACGCTGGAGCTGACCGCAGCAGACAGCAACACTACATACCGTGCTTATAAGGATGAGAGCGTGGTATTAAACGGCGCAAATGAGCTGGATCCTTCTGCCTTCCAGCCAATCAGCGAAGAAGCGAAGGCAAAGTTAGTAGATAAAGAAAATGCCAATAAGATCAAAATGATTGACTTAAAGGCACAGGGGAT
>CAKSSZ010000003.1 GCA_934489915.1 uncultured Clostridia bacterium
GCTACCACTTCCTGACCGAACAGCTTCCCTCGGACGAACCGGATCCCGCTGACAGTTTCTTCCGTTTGATCGGATAGCTCCTGCTGGAGCGCTTCTACTTCAATGCGCATGGCGCCGATTAAACCAATCATGTTGGACTCCTATTCTATGACAATCGATTGAATTTTCTGTTCCTCTAAGGGGCGATCCATAAAATTTGTAGGTACGGCGGCAATCTCGTCCACTACGTCCATGCCCTCTACCACTTTGCCAAAGGCTGCATACTGACCGTCTAAGTGAGGTGCGTCCTGATGCATAATAAAGAACTGAGAGCCGGCGCTGTCGGGATGGGCGGCTCTTGCCATGGAGATTACGCCCCTTTCATGCTTGATCGGGTTGTTTACGCCGTTTTGAAGAAATTCTCCTTTGATTTGGTACCCCGGACCGCCCATGCCGGTTCCGTCCGGGCAGCCACCCTGGATCATAAAGCCGGGAATTACCCGATGAAAGATCAGCCCGTTGTAAAAGCCTTCCTTCACCAGTTTTTCAAAGTTTTCTACTGTAATGGGAGCTGCGGTTCGATCCAGCTCCAGTTTGATTTGCTTTCCGTTTTCCATGGTAATTACGATCATGTGATTCATCCTTTCTCGAATAAAATAGTCAATGTTCCGGCTTCAGCAGTTTTTGCCGCCACCTGCACATGGTACAGCTGATGATCCCAGTTGTTCTGTGTGGAATCGTCCAGCTCATCCGCAAAGCGTGCGGTGATGGATACCGAAAGTCCTGTCAGGGTGATCCGGCAGCCGTTTTTTGTTTCGATTTGGTTACCGTGGCAGGTTGGCTCTCCGTAAATCATCAGGTTCCACACAATTTCACCCGGACGGCCGGAAAAGGCGTCCTCAATGGTGACGGTTCCCTTTTCCCGGTCAAGGGTGGTGGTGCGGACGAGTGAGTGGAGCCCTGCCTCCTCCGGATATGCTTTCCCGATTTCTACTGACAGTACGGTTTTTTCAGGGTGATCCTGAAAATCTAAAACGGTGGCGCAATACTCGACACCGTCCCGCTCCATCACGCCGTTCATCGTGGGCAGGTTGTGGCAGCCGGACTGCATGAGCGGGATTTCATACCGCTGAGGGCTGAAGGTTTTGGCAGTATAGGTACATTGCCCCGGGTCAATCATAATGGGCTTTTGATCTAAATACACCATCACCTGCCCTACATCGTTATGATTGTGGCTTTCATCATTATGACCGCCCTTAGCAGCAATGGAAAAACCGTCGCAGGACACCGTCTCCCGAGCCGTAAGCACCATAATATCCGGCAGAAAGTTAGCAAGCTTTGGCTGATAATGAGCAGGGAGGGCGGCGTCTATTTTTTCCTTTAACAGATGTACGGAGAGGATCTCCAACATCCGTTGGGGGACATAGGATACCTCCGTGCAACCCTCCAGCCGTTCCTGCTCAATTTCAAACAGGCCGAATTGCTTAATTCGCTCGTTATGCAGCAAATCGCCCAAGCGGAAGATCATCCGTCCGGAGGCAATATGGCGGGGGACGTTGTCCCCAAAGTTTGCCATGTTTCGACCGCAGATGCTGGCACGTTCAATATAAAGCCCCATGTTCTGAATCAGCGGTTCATGCATCAGATCTACCGTTCCGTGAGTTGCGTAGCGGATGAGATCCAGCGCTTCAATCATGGCGCTGCCTGCTCCGAAAAAGTAGGAAGGCCCCTCGTCACAGCCGCCGTCAGGATGATAATAATTCAGGAACTGATCCAGCAGTAAAAAGCTTTTATGGAAAAACAGCCGCCGCCTTTGCTGCTCCATGGGGAGGCACATAGCAGCAAAAAGCGCATTGTACATAATCCAGGGGTTCCAGTTATTGATCCTTCCTTCTGCTGCCAATCCCATCCATCCAAAATCATCATAATTTAAAATAGGCAAAAGGAACCGGTGGGTCACTTCTTTGACCAGCCGTTTGGAAATGAGAGGGCAGAGGTTGTCCAGCTCATCCCGGAACAGATAGTAGACTCCCGCTAAAAAGGAGCCGGTCATACTGGCGACCAAATCGACGTAAATGCGGTCGGCGTCAAAGCGTGGCAGCTCTACCTTGTCGGGATAGTGGGTGTAATAGTGGTTGTTGTGTGCCGGGGGCGTCCAGGAGGTTTGCTCACAGATTGCCCAGATATAGTCTGCCATTTTTTCGATAAACTGTTCCTGCGGCCAGGCGCACTGTGCCAGACACAAATGAAGTAAATTGACCAGCCGATCGGTCAGATTGGATTCATATCCGCTCCGGCTGCCGCTTCTGTAATAATCCAAAAACATAGTGGCGGTTAGCTCCGGAATGGGCTGCTCCATTACCTTTTTTGCTTGTTCCAGCAGAAGGCGGCGGCTTTCACACTGTTCCCAGGCGGGGTCGTGAAACTTCGGGATGAGGCGGAATTCCTCCTCGGTCATAATTGGGAATTCTTTTCCGATCCATTCTTTCAGCATGGTATTTCCTCCTTACCAAATGCGGGGCGCATCCGTCAGGCGGCGGGTAAGCGCTTCCATGAAATAATAATCTCCGTATGAAGTGTAAACGCCGGCGCCGTTTTGTTCCCGCAGCATTCCGGGAACCTCCGGGTCGGTATCGGCATAATCGCGGCATAAAATTTGCAGCAGACGGTCGGCGGCCTTCTTTAATTGTTCCTCCGGCCGGTGGCGCAGAATTTCGTCCGCCCCACACACAAAAACGGCTGCTGCGGAGCTGTCCAAAACATGAGAGCGGTTAATCGGGTCGGTCACGTCCCAGGTCATCCAGGGCATTTTTTCGCCGCAATAGAGGGCGGGTGTTTCTTTGGGCAGGCGGAAGTCCCACACAGGTACGTCGCCGTGGCACAGCTCAATGAACCGTCTGGCAATTTTCAGAGCGGCTTCCAGATATTCCTCTCTGCCGGTATAATCGTAGGCAATGGCGAAGCCGTAAATGGCCCAAGTGGAGCCTCTTGCCCAGTGAGAGCCGACCCCGTAGCCGCAATAGTTGGCCTCTCCGATGGATTGACCGGTTTTTTCGTCAAACCGCCATGCGTGGCATACGCTGCCGTCCTTGCGGATAAAGTGCTGTAACGTCGTATCCGCATGGGTTTGCGCAATGCTTGCGTAGAAGGGGTGACCGGTTACCTTGCTTGCCCAGAACAGCAGGGGCAGATTCATCATGCAATCTACAATAGCAAGCCCGCGGCTTTCAGTGAAAAAGTGGTTCTTGGCAAGCTCTTGATCCACATAGGGCGGGGTCACATTGTCCATTCTGCCCCATGCCCGGATGTAGCCGCCTTTTGGGTCAAACCGTTTTGCCAGCTCGTCCGCTGCACGAACACCCAGTGCCTTCATATTCGGGTCGCCGGTGATTTGATACATTGCCACCGCATAGGGGGAATATAAAAAGCCGAGATCATGCATGGTTTCTAACGGCGTATCATATACCTTTGCCGCATATTCCTTAAAAAACTGATAATTCCATTGCAAAAAGCGGCTGTCGCAGGTAATGTGATACGCCAGGCAGGCCTCACCCGTGAAAAAGGACTGCGTCCAGTTGAAAATATGAGAAATGGGCAGGTAGCTGTCCCGATTACCTTTAAAATACTGTCCGTCAGGCTGACCTGTAAATTCCCGTAAATCCGAGCCAATTTTCTCCATGCTGCGTTTTGCTTTATGTACCAGGCAATCCAAAATAGCCTGCTCCATTCATTTCACGCTCCTTCAACAAATAGTAACAGTGTTTATTATTTCATACTCTGAAGGTTTTGTCAATAGAAATCCGGACTTTTTAAAAAAATTCGTTCATATACTTTCGGTGCCGTTTGGGGAGATGAGTATTTTGTGCTTTTAGGTTTTTCCGCTGCTGAATTGCCACGCTCAAGAAAAACTGCTTCCATAGCGCCCGATAGGCTTTTTCTTCTTCTCCCAGCTGGGGTTGGGGGATGGAGGTAACCGGGAGAATGGCTTGATGATCCGGCGGCTGAAAAATACCCGCCTTGCGGTGGTTGGTATCGCAAATAATCATTCTCTCCCCGGAAAACCGTTTTGCAAAATGCTCCAGTACCAGCTCCATGCAGTCGCATTTTGGCGCAATGGGAGCATATAACACCCCGTCCTCCAGCACAGTAAAACGTAAGATTTCCATCATCATGTGGGCTTCCCGTTTGGCAAACTGCGCCAGCCCCGCCACTTTTGCCCCTGCCTCTGTGGCGATGGCATACCGCGCCTTCGCCCCTTGGGTCAGCAGCAGACAGGCATATTGATAAATAGGCAAAAAACGATCCTCCTCATCGCACAAAAAAGCCAGATATAATTGCTGATAGCAAAAATCCCCTGCCGCACGCCTGATCCCCCGTGCCACACGTTTGGCTCGCTCCCGGTCGGTCGGAATTTGCAGCGGCTGGTGGAACAGATCGGTCTGATAAGTACATTCCGTCACATCCGCCGGAACAATCCGATTGGAAAATCCAAAAAACAGGGCACTTAGCAGCCCTTCAAAGGTGCCATCAATTAAAAATACTACAGTTGACCGGTCAGACATTTTTGCAACTCCTCCTTTGCGGTTTGCGGGAAAAAGGAAAGCTGCTCCGGCCGATCCTCCGTTTCGGGATTGTCCGCCAGCCGCAGCCGAACCCACTCCGGCCGTTCGGGGAAGGATTCCATTTGTTTTCCGCTGCATACAATAAAATATTTTGCTCGTTTTAATACCACCCCAATTTTTTTCAAACCGGAGTAGTCTAATGCGCCGTAGCGGCGGGCTGCCAGAATCCGCAGGGCAGAGGTGACCCCGATTCCCGGCACCCGCAGCAGCGTTTCTTTATTCGCCCGGTTAATTTCTACCGGAAACAGTTCCGGGTGGCGCAGCGCCCAGCCGCATTTTGGATCCACCAGCGGATCTAAATCAGGCTGTGCCGGGGTAAAAAGCTCCTCTGCCTCAAACCCGTAGAACCGCAGCAGCCAGTCTGCCTGATACAGCCGATGTTCCCGCAGCAGCGGCGGCTGGGGAGGGGGGCCGTTGCGGGGATCGTGATTCACCGGCAAATAAGCGGAGTAAAAGACCCGCTTTAATCCGTACCGCCGATACAACCCCTGTGCCAGACTCACAATGTGGCAATCGTGCTCCGGTGACGCCCCCACAATCATTTGGGTGCTTTGCCCCCCGGCGGCAAATACCGGCTGCTTTTGCCAATGCTGCACAGTCAATGCCTTTGGCTCCTCCCGCCGCCCTGCAAGAGCCAGCCGGCTTTCCTCCAGCTGACGGGTGATATAACCCATGGGCTGCAAAATACCCGCTCTTGATTTTTGCGGTGCCCAGGTGCTTAAACTTTTCTCACTGGGCATTTCAATATTCACGCTGATCCGATCTGCCAAATACCCCAGCCTGCGGATTGCCTCCGGGGAGGCGCCGGGAATGGTTTTGGCATGAATATAGCCGAAGAAACCGTAATCATAGCGCAAAATGGTGAGGGTCTGAATCAGCTGTTCCATGGTGTGATCCGCATTTTTTGGTACGGCGGAGCTTAAAAACAGCCCTTCAATATAGTTTCGTTTATAAAAATTCATGGTGAGATCCGCCACCTCCCGCGGGGTAAAGGTTGCCCGGGGGATGTCGTTGCCGGCACGGTTGGCACAATAGGCGCAGTCATAGCTGCACACATTGGTCAGCAGAATCTTTAATAAAGAAATACACCTGCCGTCGGAGGAAAAGCTGTGGCAAATCCCCGCCGCCGCACAGCTGCCAAATCTCCCTTTCTCTGTTCGGTTGACTCCGCTTGAGGTGCAGGCTGCGTCATACTTTGCTGCGTCTGATAAAATAGTAAGCTTTTGTATCAATTCCATTCCGATACCCCCTTTCGTTCTATTATAACACAAAGAAGTTAAAAAGTCAAACGTTTGTTCGTATAATTTTTTTTCAAAAAAACTATTGACAGAAGAAGAAAAGCGTGGTATACTAACTGTATCAGTTGTATTAGTACAGTTAATACAGTTAGGAGGGATTGTATGTTTTGCCTGGATCCGTCAGACCACCGTCCGTTGTATGAGCAAATCAAGGATAAGCTGAAGCAAATGATGATGGATGGCTACCTGACAGAGCATGATCAGCTGCCCTCGGTGCGGGAGCTGGCGGTAACGCTGGCCATCAACCCCAATACCATCCAAAAGGCGTATAAAGATTTGGAGACAGAGGGGTTTTTGTATTCCGTCCGGGGCAAGGGGAGCTTTGTTGCCAAGCTGCCTGATCAAATCGGACGGCACGGCCGCACCTTGTTGGAAGAGTTTTTCAAAATCACCCGGGAGCTTTGCTATTTGGGGGTAACAAAAGAAGCGCTTGAAGCAGAAATGAAGAAAATTTATGAGGAGGGAACAGTATGATAGCAGTGAACCACCTGACCAGAAGGTTTGACGATACAGTGGCGTTAAGCGATGTTTCGCTGCAGGTTGCATCCGGCTCTGTGTATGGACTGATCGGTCCCAACGGTGCGGGAAAAACAACATTAATAAAACATCTTACCGGATTTTTGCCGTCTAAAGCGGGGGCGGTGACGGTGGACGGTCAACCGGTCTATGAAAATATTGCTGTGAAGGAGCGGATTGCTTACATCAGCGACGATCTGTTTTTCTTTCATTCCTATTCCATCCGGCAGATGGCGCGGTTTTATCAGCAGACGCACCCTTGGTTTGATTGGAATCGGTTCCGGGAACTGACGGAGGTGTTTGGGATTGACCCCTCCCGGAGGGCGTCCCGTCTTTCTAAGGGGATGCAAAAGCAGGTGGCATTCTGGCTTGCCCTGTCCTGCCGGCCGGATGTGCTGATTTTAGACGAGCCTGTGGACGGCTTGGATCCCATCATGCGCCGAAAGGTGTGGGAGCTGGTAATGGGCGAAGTAGCAGATCGGCAGGTTACGGTTCTGATCTCCTCTCACAATTTGCGGGAGCTGGAGGATGTATGCGATCATGTGGGGATTCTCCATCGGGGGAGAATGGTGCTGGAACGGGAGCTGGACGATATGAAAGGGAATGTGTATAAGCTCCAGCTGGCCTTTTCCGACGGGCTCCCCCGGGAGCTGACCGAGCAATTGACCGTGCTCCATCAAAGTGCCTTGGGCAGCCTGCATTTGCTGATTGTCAGAGGAAAGCGGGAGGAGCTTTCTAAAATCATCGCTCCGTACCGTCCCCTGATTTGCGACTTTTTACCGTTATCGTTAGAAGAAATCTTCATTTATGAGCTGGGAGGGATTGATCATGAAATCAAAAACTGCATTTTGTAATCGGGGCATTTTCTGGTCGGATATCAAACGGCTCTGGTGGGCGCCGGCGTTGTTTACTCTCTATATGATCTTAGAGCAGCCCCTGGCGATTTTGAACCAAATGAAATATTGGGATTATGCTTTTTACGAGCAAAGATATTTATACATCAGCATTGTTCCCCTTTACTATTGCTTTCCTATTGTATTAGCGGCGCTGCTGTTCCGATATTTACATACGGGGAAGGCATCTCAGTTTTTCCACACGCTCCCGGTGACCCGGGGCGAGCTGCTGCGGACGAAATGGATTTCCCTGCTGGTGATGACTTCATTGCCGATTTTACTCAACTGGGGCATTATGATAGGACTGTACTACGGCACGCAGATTGGGGATTGGTATCAGCTTTCACAGATCCATGCTTTCTTTGGCGGGATTTTAGTGAACAGTCTGGCATTGTGCGGTATTGCGTCCTTTGCTGCGTCTGTCACCGGCAATACGGTGGGGATGATTGCCGCCTCCGTCGGACTCCCTGTTCTGCCCTGGGTGGCGCAATACGGGATCTCGTTTTTGATGTGCGTGGTGCTGAAAGGATTTGTGAGCTTTCCCCGTGGACTGGATCGGTTTTGCTATCATCTGATCCCGTCTTTTGATCAATTTTCCTGGCCGGAGGCTGCCTATCCTCTGGCGGAATTTATTCTGTTTGCCGCCTTGGGCGCCTTTCTTTACCGGCGGTATGCAGTGGAACGGAGCGGCGATTTGATTACCGCCACCTGGCTGCGGCCCTTCTTTGCATACGGGGCAAGCTTAGGTACGGCAATTTTGGGTATGGCATATTTTTATCATTATTCTTACTCCACGGGAGCGGTAATTCTCTTTACTGTCCTTGCCGGTGCGCTGGGCTTTTTCCTGGCGGAGGCAATGATGAAACGAACCCTGAGGGTGCTGTCCTCCTGGAAAAAATTTGCTGTCTTTGCCGTGACTGCGGCGGCAATCTGCACAGTGATTTCACTGGATTGGTTCGGCTTTAACAATTTGCCTGCCGCCAATGAGGTTGCCTCCATCTCCTACGGCGGGTTTCTGCTGCCCACTACTCAGGAAAAGATGGATGAGCTTGGCTTTTATTACGATACCTCCGTCGCTTTGCTTTCCCAGCCGGAAAATGTTCAAAAAACCTTGCAGCTGATGGAAACCTTAAAGCATCAGGAGCGGGAGACAAATGAAATTCAGAATCGCTCCTGTTTTAATATCCGGCTGAAAAACGGAAGGGTTATGAGTCGGGCATACTATGTGTACGACGGTCAGGACAGCGAGCTGCTGGATTGCCGGGAGGCAAGGATCAGCCGTAACGCTATCTTCCGCAAATCGGAGGAGGATATTCTGAGTATTCGGGTAAACCTGGTAGATCCGGAGGAACCCTTGGAATTTACCCTGCGCACACCCGAGGCAATCCATGCCTATAAGGAAGCGGTAGAGCAGGATCTGCTGGAGCAGAGCAGGAATGCAGATCCTTACTGCGAGGTTGCCATCACCTTTGGGGGGGACGAAAAGGACAAATTCGATACTCAAGGCTATCTGATTACCGACGGCACCCATGTGCGGGCATTGCTGGAGGCGAGAGAAGAAGACTAAACGGGAGCGTCTGCGAATTTTATTCGTCACTATTTCACGAAAAAAATTCGAAAATGGGTTGTTTTTGGAGGATGAAACCTATGTGGCACAGCCTTATGTAGGAGATCAGTCCGGTTCGGAGTACGAATGAAAGCACCAACAATAATTGCTAACTCATAAGTCATCATTTCCTTTGACAAGAAAGATGCGCCCGGGAGTAATTCTGCGGCGCATCTTTCTTTTTAATGCCTTTTTACAAAAAAGGTTGACAGGCAGTTGGGTTTTTGGTATAATGTAAGTAACTATTAAACGAAAGGGAGATGTTAGCACATGAAAAAGGTATTATCAGCATTGCTGACAGCAAGCCTGTTGTTTTCCGGCTTCAGCGTTGCTGCCAGTTCAGGTGACATCACGGATACGGCTTATTATCAACCCGTTCAGAGTCTGCTGGATTGTCAGGATCAAACCCCGGGAAATATCCCTACCGAAGCAAGTGCCGATGGATTGAATTTTATCGGAACCAGTTTTGCAAACGGCGTTTACCTGCAGGAAGCTGACGGGAATATTTATTGGTGCGGCGGCCGGTATTTGAAAAAAACCGCAGCTCCAACGAATGGCTGGAATGCAGTCTTTTATACTCCCAATGCTACCAAGATGGGCAGCAATGAGGGAGAATGGACAGTGCAGTCAAAGGTGAAATTCAGCCAGACGACAAACAGCACTGCGTATAACTTTGGGCTGCGGATCGGTCACGGAGGCGGTGTCAACGGAAGACAAATGTATTTCGGATCTAACAGCATCAATACGAAGGATCAGAAGGCAGAAAGCGCTATCTTTACGATTGAGTGGCAGGAGGAGACAACATCAGAGGTAAGCAGAAAAAGCTTTAACACTGATTTTTCTTACGCATTACAAAATGAAACTTGGTATGTGATCCGCAATACATATAACTTAGATACCAAGACTGCCCGGCTGGATTTGTATGACGCAACAGGGGAGACCTTGCTGACCTCCACCGGGGAGATTTCACTGCCGGAAACTATTGATGCGAAAAATAGCAGCGGCGATGTTGTAACCAAAACCATTCCTTATAATCTGACCTTTGGAGGGGTTCGCTGCGACACAATCCCTGAGGCCGGCAACTACATCGGTGTTGACGACTTTATCATTACCCGAACTATTGCAAAGCCTGTCACCGTTACAGCAGGCGAAGGCGGCACGGTAACCTACGGCGGGAAGGATGTCTCCGGCGAGGTGGCAGTGCCTTATAACAGCAGCGAAGCGCAGACCTTCACCATTGTTCCGGATGAAGGGTATGAAATTGCTTCCATTGAACAGAACGGTGCGTCCGTACCTGCGACCGGCACTGTGAGTTTTGAAAACGTGAAAACGGCGCAGACTTTGAACGTGGCCTTCCGGCAAAAGAAGCCGGAAAACCCGGGCATTGCGGAAAATGCAACCACCGTTCAATACGGTACGGTTGGAGAGCAGCCGGCGGTTTATGTTTACAGCAAGCTGAATAACTTTACCGCTGAAAGCGCAGATGAATATGGCATCAACCTGTGGATCAAAGGCGAAGCAGACAAGCTGACGCTGCCCGCAATGCAGGATTCCACCACAAAGGCGGTGGCAGCAGCCAACCAGGCATTTGCAATCAAAGTGTTTGGTAAGGCAATCACCGCAGATCAAACCTATCTGGCACAGCCCTATGTTGGGGAGGTAACCGGAACGGAACAGGAAATTAATATTTCGACAAAATAACAGACACATAAGAAAGAAACGCTGCAGATTTTTCTGCAGCGTTTCTATTTTGACATTAACGGGATATTTCTCTTTCAAAAGAAGGAAATGAGAAGAAATATGTCGAAAATAAATTAACATAGATGGGGAATGTTCGCCCAAAAAGAAAAAACAACAAGTAATTAGACTCAAAAACGGGAGAAGCAAGGGATGCGACCTCCCATTCATAGACGGAATGGAGATTCTTATGATTAAAATAAAAAGACCGGTGTGTATGATTTTAACTCTCCTGGCTCTGACCGGGACAACCGGGTACGGCGCAGATCACCCCATTGATTTGCACCGCCCCACGATTGAAGAATTTTTTCAGCAGTCCACCCGTGGCTTTACCGATACTCAAGGGCATTGGGCGGAACAGGCAATTTATGAAGCGGTGGATCTGGGCTATGTGTCCGGCACATCCGACACGCTTTTTTCTCCGGAACTGCCGATGACCCGTGCCATGCTGGTCACCATGCTTTATCGGATGGCGGGCAGCCCGAGTATTGTAGTCAGCAACCCGTTTACCGATGTTCCCCGGGGCAGCTGGTATGAAAAACCGGTGCTGTGGACGGTGGAAAAGGGGATTTCTTACGGACAAACCGAGACGCTTTTCGGTGTGAACGGGAGCGCCAGCCGGGAAACGATTGTGACCATGCTCTATCGATATGCCCGTAATATGGGCTATGACGTCGGCGATTACAGCGACACCACACAGTTTACAGACAGCGGAGAAATCTCCCCTGCCTCTAAGGCTGCCGTCTCCTGGGCGCTGGCAAATCAGCTGATCAGCGGGAAGGAAAACCGGCGGTTAGACCCCAAGGGAACGGCCACCCGAGCGGAAGTGGTTGCGATTGTGATCCGATTTTTACACTTGCAGGAGGAGCAGAAATAACGATGGATGAGTGCGAGCGCTGCCTGTACGGCAGTATGGATGAGGATGGAGAAACGGTGTGCAGTATGCCGATGGACGAGGATGAGGCGACTCGGTCGTTTCATCAGAAACGCTGCCCGTATTTTCGGGTGGGGGATGAGTATACGATTGTAAAGCGGCAAAATTAGCCGCAGGGCGGTCAAGCCGCTAAAAATTGATTGGGAAAGAGGAGATATGAGATGGAGTGGAGAGCTTTTTGGGGGTGTTCAATGGCACCAAACAGCGGTATTCCGGTGGGATATGCAAAAAATATTACCCTGCGTTATTTGTTGAAAGCGCCGTATTCCGGAGAAGGGCTAAGGTTTTCTTTTACCAACCGTTATGGGGGAGAGGCAGTTTCTCTTTCTGCTGTTACGGTGGGGCGTTATGAAAACGGTCGCCTGACAGACCGGCCGGTGGAGGTGACCTTTTGCGGCAACACTTCCGTTACCTTGGCGCCGGGGGAGGAAATTGTTTCCGATCCGGCTAAGTTAGCCGTGGAACGGAAAGGAGATTATGCGGTCAGTATTTATTTGCAGGAGCTGACCCGCATGAGCAATGCTGCCAATTGCAGCGGCCCGCTGATGCGTACCTTTGCAACAGAAGGCAACCATGCGGAGGATATGGTATGGCCGGAAAAAAAGGTGCAGCTGTGGCATAATAATTATTATTTTCTGGAAACGGCAGAAATGCTGACGGAAGAGGAGAACCGTTCCATTGTGACATTCGGAGATTCTATTACTGCCCAAAGCTGGCCCGAGTGGTTTGTACTGCGGGCAATGGACGAGGGCGAGCATACGGCGGTGATTCGCCGTGGGATCGGCGGCGGCAGAATTCTGCGGGAATATACCGATGTGACCCGCAGCTGCTATGGGGAAAGCGGTTTGCATCGGTTTGCCCGTGAAATCAGTACTGCCGGAGCGGATACCGTGTTGGTGCTCCACGGAGTGAATGACATCATCCACCCGGACGGCGGTGTTGCAACCCCTTTGAGCGATTTGCCCACGGCAGAGGAAATGATCGAAGGACTGCGGTACTACATCCAAACGGCGCATGAGATGGATAAGAAAATTTATTTATCCCCTATTTTGCCTTTCGGAGGCTATGCGTGTCCGCCGGAGCGGAATGAATTGCGCAAGGCGGTAAACCGGTGGATTATGACCCAACAGGAATCGGACGGTGTGCTGGGCTTTGAAAAAGCTTTACAGCAGCCGGAAAATCCGGATTACCTGCAGTCTGCTTATGATTGCGGCGATCATTTGCATCCAAGCCTTGCCGGCGCCCGTAAAATGGCGCAGACGGTGCCGAGTGAGCTGATTTGGTAAGGAAAGAAAGCTTCGGCTTGTGGGTTTACTCATTCCAATGCTTTTTTCGATTCTCTTAAAAATAAAGAGGCTGTTTCAAAAGTCGACTGACTTTTGAAACAGCCTTTTTTGGCGGCAAATGCCAAATACTTTTTGGATGAAACTGGATTGTCTCATAAATGCAACTTGTCTGAAAAAAAGTTTTAATCTTTTTGTAAAAAACCATTGACAAGAAGGGAAAAAGAAGGTACAATATATATTGAAGAAAATCAGAGAACCTACAACAACTTGTGGATTGCAGAGAAAGGGAAAAAGATGAGACAAATTGTGAAATTACTGCTGGGAATCATGCTCATATGTGTGTCTTTGCTGCCGAACGCTGTCGTATCGGCGCGGTCGGACGGGGGCGAGGTGACGGCTCGGATGTCGTTGAATGGGGTTGTGACCCAGGCAGAGCTGATCCATTCTGACAGCGTCAGCGGGGTGGTGACGGTTTCCAATCAAACCGGGCATGCACTCAGCGCAACAGTGACGGCTGTGGCTTACTCCAAGGGTCAGCCGGTTGGTTCCCAAGTGATGCACCGGGGGGAAATTTTGCCCGGCGTCATGCCTTTTTCCTTTACCATAGATCAGCTCAAGCAGGCAGATTGTGTTCGTGCGTTTGTGCTTTCAGAAAGTACGGCTGCTCCTCTTTGCCCTGCGGCACGGGACGGATTGAAACCGGCGCAGGTCATTGTCATCAAATTAGATGACAGCTCCTCGCAGCTTTCCGATCAACCGGAGCGGTTTGATGAAGTGTTGTCCTATTTGGCCGGACAAAATATTCCTGCCGCTGCGGGAATTTTCGGAAAGTGGCTGGAAGAGGTTCGGGAAAATCCGGAAGAATATCGGCGGCAATTGGAGCTGATGCGCAGCTGGGCGGCAGAAGGACATCAGCTTTGGATTCATGGCTATGACGGAGAGCGGGGGGAGTTTGCCGCTATGGGAGAAACAGCGGCAGACAGTTTGGAGCAACAGGCCGAATCCTTGCAGACAAGCTATGACTTGATGAAGTCGGTGCTGCAATATCAGGCAACCTGCTTTGGACCTGCCTATCAGCAAAATAATGAGGATACGGTTACGGTGTTGAACCGGGAGTTTCCCCAGATTCAAACGGTTTTATTTATGAATGACCCGAACGGCCGGTTGAACGCTATGAATTTCAGCAAAATGAACATCTGTTCCATGGAGCTGCCGGGCGGTGTGGTAAGCTATCCTGCTTTTTTAGCTTGCTATGAACGGATGCAGGACGCACCCTATTTGGTATTGGAGGGACACCCGGGACTGTGGAATGAGCGGGGAAAGGAAGGACTGGAATGTATCATTTCCTTCCTGCAGCAGCAAAATTGCATTTTTATGACCCCGGCAGAGTATGATTCTGTTTGCAGAATGAAAGGATAAATAGAACCGTGAAAATAAAAGCCGCAGCAAAATTAAATGATTTTGCTGCGGCTTTTGCTTGGGAATGAATAAAATTTTAAAACCACTTTTTCTTTTTAAAAATCATAATGCTGACCAAACAGCTTAAAATGCTAAGAAGTACCACAAACAGATAACCAAACCGCCAGCCGAATTCCGGCATTTTCAGGTTCATGCCGTACCATCCTGCAATCAGGGTAAGGGGAGAAAAAACGGTAGTAATGACTGTGAAAATCCGCATAATATTGTTTTGCTCAATATCAATTTGCGCCTGGTAGGCTTCTCGAATCTGAGTGGTGTATTCCCGCAGGTGCAGTGTATTTTGCAGCAGCCGATCCAAGTGGCGGTCAATGCCGGCCAGCTGTTCCCGCTCCTCCGGAGTGAAGGAGAGGGACTGATTGGTGCATAACTGTTCCGTAATCATCCCCAGCTGCTCGTAGTACCGTTTGATTTTTAAAAGCCGATGACGGAGCAGCATGATTTGATTTAATTCCTTTAGCTCTGTTTTACGCTTGAGTAAAAGCCGATCCTCCAAAGCGGTGGCTTGTTCCTCTATGGACTCCAAAGCGTAATAATCCTCGGCTGTGAGCCGTGCGAAAAATTCCAGCAATGCTCCGGGAGCCGGGATATTGGGCGGGATCTCTTGTAATATCCGCCGTGCGTGCCCTTTCCCTGCAAAGGCAAGGAGGGTGTCTCCCTTCCAATACAAAAAAATCCGTTCTTCCCGTTCCTCTTGCTTTTTCGTATTGCGCACCGGAAAGGAAAGTAGCAGTCCCCCTTGATACGGACGGCAGATTTGCCGCCGAGTGCGCAATAAGGGTAATGCGGCGTTCCCTAAGGCTTCCTTCAAGGTCTCCTGAGAGGGAGCCGGTTTGATTTGAATCATAAATTACGACCTCCTTTCGGCTGAAGCAATGATTGACTTAGTTTACTGTTTGTTGTCCGTACAGCCAATGCTTTTGAAATCCAAAATAGTAAACCAATGCCATCGCCAGGCTGAGGAGGTAGGAGATGGGATAAGAATAAAAGATGATTTCAATTTTATCAAAAATAGGGAGCACGGTATAAATCCAAACCAACCGAGATATGCAAACTCCAAACACGGACAGAACCATTGGTACAAAGGAGGAGCCGCAGCCGCGGGTGATGGAGCAAAGCCCCTCAAACCCGGTGTATAAAAATATGGTCGGGATTAAAATGATCAGCCGTTCCATGCCGGCGTTGATGACTGCCGGATCCTCGTTGAACAGGTGCAGGAGCGGGCGGCCGAACAGAGTGGTAAGCAACCCTAATACGCAAACAATCCCCATCGAAAGTGCCGTACATTGCAGGGCGCCTTTTTTGATTCTTTCCCAATTTTTTGCCCCATAGTTTTGACTGGAAAAGGTGATAATGGCGGCGCTCAGCGCACCGGTTACCTGGAATAAACATCCGTCAATATTGCTGGACGCAGTACAGCCTGCAATCATAGTAGAACCAAATTGGTTGATGGAGGCTTGGATACAGATGTTGGAGACAGAAAACATGGTACTCTGAATGCTTGCCGGAATGCCCAATTGTAAAATCCGCTTTACGATCATGGGGTTGAGCTGCAAATGCCGGAAGGAAAGACGGCAAACACCGTCCGCCCGCAGTAATGCAACGGTAGCTAACACGGCGGAAACAGCCTGTGACACAATGGTTGCAATTGCAACGCCGGCAACACTCATTCGAGCGCCGATGACCAAAATCAGATTTAAGATAACATTAATCATCCCGGAAACCACCAGGAATAACAAAGGATTGCGGGAGTCTCCCTCCGCCCTCAAAATGCCTGCGCTGAAACAATAAATTGAGTTGGGGATGGAGCCGCAAAAGAAAATACGGGTGTAAAGCAGGGTTTGGTCATAAATATCAGCCGGCACATGGGTGGCGGTCAGCAGTGCGGGCGACAGCACAAGCCCCAGTACACAGAGGATTGCCCCGATGATGATGGAAAGCGCATAAGTGGTATGAATTGATTTTTCTAAATTTTTTCCGTCGGACGCACCGAAATATTGGGCGACAATAATGCTGCCGCCGTTTACAAAACCCATCAGGAAACCATTCAGTAACCCTACAATCATCCCGGCGGTACCAACGGCTGCGAGAGACAGGGCACTGTCAAACCGACCGACGACGGCGGAATCGGCAATATTATAGAGCTGCTGCAGCAGATTGGTAAAAATCAGCGGCAGTGCAAACAGCATCATTTGTTTTTGCACGGCTCCCCGGGTCATATCTACATTTTGTGTGAAAATTGAAGCCTTCCTCATAGTTTGCTTCCTCCTGATGAAATATAAGCGGGATACCCTACGGATATCCCGCTTCTCAAATTCCCGGTTACGTCTTTTAGTGAATGACTGCTTTTTCTGTTTCTTTGTCAAACAGATGAACCTTTGTCATGTCAAATCCAACCTTGATTACATCGCCAACCTTGGTGGTGGATCTGGGATTTACTCTTGCAACAAAAGGACTGTTTTCAATATTCATGTACAGGAAGGTTTCAGAACCCATCATTTCCGTTACGGTTACATCGGCAGTAACGATACTGTCGGGGAAAGCGGAAATGTAGCTTTCTTCATCATGAATTCCTTCCGGACGCAGACCCATTACCATGGTCTTGCCTGCGTATTGCTTTAATTCTTCCGTTACTTTCCCTTCCGGCAGAGCCAGGCGGGCATTGCCGAAGCACAGGGAATACTTACCGCCGTTTTCTTCTAAAACAACATCAATAAAGTTCATTTGAGGACTGCCCATGAAACCGGCAACAAAGATGTTAGCGGGCTTATCGTACAGCACTTGGGGAGAATCAACCTGTTGGATAAAGCCGTCCTTCATAACAACGATCCGGCTGCCCATGGTCATTGCTTCTGTCTGGTCATGGGTTACATAAATAAAAGTAGTTTGCAGCTTAACGTGCAGCTTGCTGATCTCACTTCTCATCTGAACTCTCAGCTTAGCATCCAGGTTAGAGAGAGGTTCATCCATCAGGAATACCTTAGGTTCACGCACAATGGCACGTCCCAGCGCAACTCTCTGCCGCTGACCGCCGGATAACGCCTTGGGCTTTCTGTCCAGCAGATATTCAATGCCTAAAATTTTAGCGGCTTCTGTTACTCTTCTTTTGATTTCATCCTTGGGAACCTTGCGCAGCTTTAAGCCGAATGCCATATTGTCAAACACAGACATATGAGGATAGAGTGCATAGTTTTGGAATACCATTGCGATATCACGATCCTTGGGAGCCATATCGTTGACCAGTTTTCCGTCAATGTACAGCTCACCGGAGGAGATTTCCTCCAGACCAGCAATCATTCTGAGAGTTGTGGATTTACCACAGCCGGAGGGACCTACCAGCACGATAAATTCCTTGTCTGCAATGTCCAGACAAAAGTCACTGACTGCGGTTACGCCCCCTGCGTAGATTTTATAGATGTTTTTAAGATTCAACTCTGACATGAATAAAATTCCTCCTTAAAAGTATATGCCGACCCCGCCCATCGGGGCGATGAAAAATCTATGATAATACTATATCATAAAATCGAAAAAAAAGACATTCTCTTTTTACACAAAAATCAAAAAAATATTTAGTAACTTTGCATAAACAAAGTGCTTCAATGTGCAAAGACACTTTTATAGATCAGTAGTTTGTGGTCATATTGCATAAATTTACAATAAAACCCATTTTTCTATTTTCCAATGGCAGCCCTCAAATCAGCCTGTTCCCGTGCTGTCAGTTCCCGAAGGGTGCCAAGGGGCAAAGATGGATCCAGCCGGAGAGGACCGATCTCGAGACGTTTTAAAAAGGTCACCCGGCAGTTCACTGCCTCAAACATTCGCTTGACTTGATGAAACCGCCCTTCATACAGAATCAGCTCGGCGGAGGAATGCTCCCCGGAGGTGAGAACGGTTAGTTCTGCGGGGAGGGTGGGGGTGCCGTCAGACAACAAAATGCCGCAGGCAAACAAGGTGCGGTGCAGGTCGGTGACGGCGCCTTCTGTTTCTACATAATATTTTTTGGGAATGTGCCGCTTAGGGGAGAGAATCATATGGGTCAACTCTCCGTCATTGGTGAGCAGCACAAAGCCCTCCGTGTCCTGATCCAGCCGCCCCACCGGGTAGGGGGCGAAGGGGCGATATTCCGGCGGCAGCAGATCGCATACCGTTTTCCAGCAGCGATCCTCCGTGGCGCAAATGACCCCGGTGGGTTTATTCATCATCAGGTAAACAAATTGCCGCAGGCGCACCGGTGTGCCGTCTATGCAAAGGGAGAGGGTCTCCGCTTCAAATTTTTCGGAAGGATCCGTTAAGATATGCCCGTGAGAAGAGATGCGGCCGCTGCGAATCATTTTTTTGGCTTCCGATCGGGTTGCCAGGCCGGCGTTGGTGATTAGATAATCCAGTCTCTTTTGCATGAAATTCCCCCTTTGGTGTACGTTCTTTTCCATTATACCATAAAGGTGCGGCGGGTTCAAGGAAAATCCGAAAAGCTTTCCATAAATCCGTCCAGCGCAACGGTGGAGATATCTCCGCCAATGAAATTGGCGCCGTAGAGCAGGCAATTGGCACGCACATCCTCCCGATGAGGATAATTGATGACGGAAAAGGTGAGCCTGGTTACCTGCTTTCCCCAGTAAGGCGAAAGAGTAAACCCATCCTTTTCCAACAAGGCTTGGTATTGCTCATAGACCGGTGTGGGGGAATCGGGCAGCTGCAAAACCGTTTCTTCTATGGGGTGGGGATCAACAGCGATGCCGTAAGACGCCAGAAAATCAAGGCAGAGCTGCACCTGCGCCTCCCCGGAAGTGGGAGCGCAGCAGGCTGTGAGTATGGGCAAAAGCAAACAAAGAACAACCATTCGTTTCATGAAAAGGGCACCTCTCTTTCAAGAAAAGAATATGCCGGATATTTTGTTAAATTACCAATGTAAAAAAGCATTTTTTGTGCAGAACGTCAAAAATTAAAAAAATTGCAAAATCCCTTGTTTTTTGAAACAATATGTGGTATCATGTAAACGGTTACATAAAAGGAGATGAGAGTTACCGTTCCCTGTAGCTGCGCTCTGTTTCACAGCGGAGCGCAGCAGGGAAGGCCCTCTTATTGAAGCTTGCCCTGCGGATAAGAGGAATGCAGCAGCAGGGCGGAATGGAGTTTTTTATGGCAAGTATTCAGGATGTTGCCAAATCGGCGGGGGTTTCTGTGGCCACTGTATCACGGGTGATCAACGGGAACTGCAAGGTTCGGCCGGAGACGGAGATGGCGGTTCGCCAGGCGATGGAGAAATTTCGGTATCATCCGAATTTTTCGGCAAGGAATCTACGCCGTATGGAGACCAAAACTGTTTTGGTGCTGATGTCTACCATTGTGAATCCTTTTTTGGCAAAGGTGGTCAAGGTGATTGAGGATGTGGGGATGACGCATGGGTATCATACCATGATCTGTACCACCTATGACGACGCTGTGCGGGAGGAAGCTTATATGGAGCTGCTGCGCAAGCGCTTTGCTGATGGGGCGATTTTGATCGGGACAAGGCTCAAAGCAACGGAGCTGAGAAAGCTGCGTCAGCAGGTACCCATGGTGCAATGCAGCGAGTTTATCCCAAATTTAATGATCCCCTACGTAACCATTGATAATCGTCGGGCGGGGTATGACGCAACCAGACACTTGCTGTCCTTAGGGCGCAGGCGGATTGTACATATTACCGGGGATGATCAGGCAAGCTCCTCACAGCTGCGGCTGGAAGGATATCAGGCGGCACTGGAGGAAATGGGTGTGCCTTGTTCTCCGGAGCTGGTAGTGCATGGAAATTACGGATATCGGAATGCTTTTTCACGGATGCAGGAGCTGATCCGTCGTGGCGTCTCCTTTGACGGGGTGTTTGCCGATTCGGATCGGATGGCAGCCGGCGCTATTCATGCACTGGAGGAAGCGGGGCGCTGCGTGCCGGAGGAAGTGGCGGTGGTTGGCTTTGATGATACGGATGTCAGCTACCTGGTCAAGCCGCATATTACGTCCGTTTTTCAGTCCGGCAAGGAAATGGGCGAAGCAGCGGCGGAGATTTTATGGAAGATGATTGAGGGGAAGGATGTGTGCGAGCGCATTATTCTGCCCCATAAATTGATGATTCGGGAATCAACGGTGTCGGGAAATCATAGAGAGGAATGAGAATAATGGGTTTTTATATTCAATTGTATTCGCTGCGTGAGGCAGCGCAGCAGGACTTTAAAGGAATGTTGGAGCGGGTGGCAAAAATCGGCTATGCAGGTGTTGAATTTGCAGGCTACGGCGGTCTGAGCGGAGAAGAAATGGCCGCACTGCTCAAACGGCTGGGGTTGGAGGCGCCCTCTTCCCACATCAGTGCAGGTCGGCTGGATTCGGATTTTGAGGGTGAGGCGGCATTTTTAAAGACCATCGGCGCCAAATATGCGGTTCTTCCTTATTATGAAATGAAAACCGATGAGGACGCATTGGCGGCGGCGGAATTATTTGAACGGTATGCATTGGCATTTCAGGAGCATGGTCTGGTGTTTGCTTATCATAACCACGGTCATGAATTTGAGAAGGGTGCATCCGGGAAATATTTTATGGATTTGATTTTAGAGCATGCGCCCCATGTGATGCTGGAGCTGGATTTATACTGGGTACAGTATGCAGGCGTGGATGTTGCGGCGTATATTCAAAAGTGGCAGGATCGGATTGTAATGCTGCATATCAAGGATATTGAAAATATGGAGACAAAGCGCTGCGTTGACGCCGGTACGGGGATGCTGGATTTTGCTGCTCTGCGGGATTTGGCGACCCACAGCGAATATGCGATTTACGAGCAGGAGGAATATGATGTTTCCTGCTGGGACAGCGCAGAAAAATCCTTTGAACATATGAAGGGAATTTTTTAAGTCTGCAAACCCTCGGTTCCTTTCCGCAGACCGGGGAAAGTTACTATCAGCCGTAGCGGAGCGGCAGAATGGAGTGATGTAAAATGAAGTTAGGAGTTTTGACCGTACCTCTGAGCAGCTTATCCTTGGAGGAAACTATGAAGTTTTTAAGCGAGCAGGGCGTACAGACCTTGGAAATCGGCTGCGGCGGATTCCCCGGAGACGCTCATTTGAAGCCGGCTGAGGTGCTGGACGGGGACGCAAAGGCTGAGGAAATCAAAGGTCTTTTGAAAAAGTACAACCTGGAAATCTGCGCCATCAGCGCCCATTCCAACGGAGTGCATCCCAATCGGGAAGTGGCAGCAAAGGCGATTGAAGATTTTAAAAATTCTGTGTTAGTGGCGGAAAAGCTGGGTGTTGACACGGTAGTGACCTTCTCCGGCTGCCCGGGAGATTGCCCGGATTCCAAGTATCCCAACTGGGTGACCTGCCCCTGGCCGGGAGATTTTCAGGAAATTCTGGATTGGCAGTGGAACCAGGTGCTGATTCCCTATTGGAAAAAGGCAGCAGCTTTTGCTAAGGAGCATCATGTGAACAAAATTGCATTGGAAATGCATCCGGGCTTTTGCGTGTATAATCCGGAAACTTTGCTGAAGCTGAGAGCAGCAGTCGGGGACATTATCGGCGCTAACTTTGACCCCAGCCATCTGTTCTGGCAGGGAATGGATCCGGTACAGAGCATTCGTGCCCTGAAGGGTGCAATCCATCATTTCCATGCGAAGGATACCCGGATTGACGCTGCTAACAAGGCAGTCAACGGGGTGCTGGATTCCAAGCGGTTTGATCAGCTGGAAACCCGTTCCTGGCTGTTCAGAACCATTGGCTACGGTCATGACAGAGCGGTTTGGTGCGACATCATCAGTGAGCTGCGCAAGACCGGATATAACGGAGCAGTCAGCATCGAGCATGAGGATGCACTCATGTCTCCGAAGGAGGGCTTGTGCAAGGCCATTGCCTTCTTGAAGGATGTTATTATTGAAGAGAGTCCGGCAGAGCTTTGGTGGGCATAGGACAGATCGTAACGGTAGGAGTCGCAGCAAAAGGAGTTTTTGCTGCGACTCCTTTTGCATTGGAGATTTATTGTGTTCGATTTTTTATTTTTTTGCGGGAAAAACATTGACATCAGCCCAAGAAAAGGGTATAATAAAAGGATACTGGGGAGTCTTTGAACAGAAGGGATTGACGGCATGGAGCGCCAAGAAAGCAGCCGGCGGATAGCGCCGGAGGAAGTGGCAAGACAAAAGGAATTTATGCACCGGATTGCGCAGCTGCCCATCCCGGGACGGATGGCTTGTGTGCAGACTTACGGCTGCCAGCAAAACGAAAATGATTCCAGGCGGATTTGCGGAATGCTGCGGGAAATGGGCTTTTGTTTTACGGAGGATTTGCATCAGGCAGATTTGATTTTGTTTAACACCTGCGCCGTGCGGGAAAACGCAGAACTGAAGGTATTTGGCAAGGTGGGTGCGCTCAAGCATTATAAGAAAAGAAAGCCGTCTTTGAAAATTGCGCTGTGCGGGTGTATGACCCAGCAGTCCCAGGTAGCGCAGACCCTGCGGCGGAAATATCCTCATGTGGATTTGGTATTCGGTACCCATGCCTTGTATCGTTTCCCGGAACTGCTTTATCGGGTTTACGGGGAAGAACGGGTATTTGATACAGAAAACAGCGACGGCGCCATTGCGGAGGAACTGCCCATTTTGCGGGACAGCAAAATTAAGGCGGGCGTTTCGGTGATGTACGGCTGCAATAATTTTTGCTCCTATTGTATTGTGCCTTATGTGCGGGGACGGGAGCGGAGTCGCAGCCGGGAGGATGTGCTTGCCGAGGTGAGAGCGGTTGCGGAGCAGGGGATTACCGAGGTGATGTTGCTTGGGCAGAATGTAAACTCCTATGCGGGAGGCTGCGATTTTGCGGATTTACTGCGGGAGACGGCACAGGTGCCGGGGCTGCGGCGGATTCGGTTCATGACCTCTCATCCAAAGGATATCAGTGAAAAATTAGTGGCGGTGATGGCGGAATATCCAAATATCTGCAATCAGCTGCATCTGCCGTTCCAGTCCGGGAGCGACCGGATTTTAAAGCGAATGAACCGGCACTACGACCGAGCGCATTATTTGGAATTGATTCAGATGGTACGTCGGTATTTACCGGAGGCTGCGTTAAGCAGCGATGTGATTGTGGGCTTCCCCGGGGAGACGGAGGAGGATTTTCAGGAGACGCTTTCTTTGGTGGAGCAGGTGCGCTTTGATAGCCTGTTCACCTTTTTATATTCCAAGCGGCAGGGAACGCCGGCAGCAGAATATCCGGACAGCGCCACCGAGGAGGAAAAAACAGATCGGTTTCAGCGGCTGCTGGAGCTGCAAAATCGAATTTCAAGGGAAATTAACGAAACCTTCACCGGAAAGGTGGAAGAGGTTTTGGTGGAGGGCCCTTCCAAGCACGAGCCGGGAACCTTGGCCGGCCGGACGGAAGGCAATAAATTAGTGCATTTTACCGGCTCGGAGGAGCTGACAGGGCAATACGTCCCGGTGAAGATTACCGAGGCGCAGACTTGGTCGCTGACCGGGCGGATCAAAGAAAGGGGTTAATCAAATGGATCTTTTGGATCAGGCAAAGGTGCTGGGCGAAATGATTGCAGCCAGTGAAGAATATCAGAATATGAAGCGTGCTGAGGCGGCGCAGCTGGCAGATAAAGCAGCGCAGGAGCAGCTGGCAGCTTATAATGAGCTGACCAATGAATTTGCCATGAAGGTGAAGGCCGGGGAGCCTACCAAAGAAGAAATGGAGCATTATAAAACTCTGCTGACAGAAGAATATCGGAAGCTGAATGAAAATCCGATCATTCAGGAATATATTTTTACCCAGCAGGCATTTGACGCATTGATGAAAAAAATCAACGGTATTATTGCCCATTTTGTAGTGCCACAGGGGGACGGTTCTTCCTGCGGCGGGAATTGTTCCTCCTGCGGCGGATGCCATTAAAAGAGAAAAATCCGGAAGGGGGAAGGATACGTGGCGGAGCTTTCACCAATGATGAAGCAGTATATGGAAGTCAAGCAGGCGAATGAGGATGCAATTGTCTTTTTTCGCCTGGGGGATTTTTATGAAATGTTTTTCCGGGATGCGGAAGTGGCTTCCAAGGAACTGGAAATTACACTGACCGGGCGGGATTGCGGATTGGAGAGCCGGGCGCCTATGTGCGGCGTTCCCTTTCATTCGGCAGATGCTTATATTGCCCGCTTGATCGCCAAGGGCTACAAGGTTGCCATTTGCGAGCAGGCGGAGGATCCGAAAAGTGCAAAGGGAATTGTCCGTCGGGAGGTTGTGCGGGTGATCAGCCCCGGAACGCTTCTGGATACCAATGTACTGGATGAAAAAAAGAACAATTATTTGTGCTGTGTATATCGGGACGAAAAGGGTGCGGGTATTGGATTTGCCGATATTACCACCGGCGAGGTGACCGCAACCTGGCTCACCGGGGAGAATTCTCTGTTCCGGCTGTATAACGAAATCGGCCGGTACCGTCCCAGCGAGCTGCTGACTAACAGTGGCTGTGAGGATGAGGCGCAGTTTGCTGCTTTTTTGGACGATCGGTTTTCTTTGCGCACCGGTTATTTGGATCCGGCTTGCTTTGAGGAGACAGCTGCCATGGCTGCTCTTGAGCGGCAATTCCATACAACCGACCTGAAAGCGATCGGCTTGGAGGAATCCCATTACAGCCTGTTGGCATGCGGGGCGCTGTTTGGATATTTGCAGGAGACCCAAAAGGTTTCACTGGATCATATTCGGGAAATCCGTTCTTATACGGACAGCTCTTTTATGGAGCTGGATTTGAATACCTTTCGGAATCTGGAAATTACAGAAACTATGCGGGATAAGAGTAAAGCAGGATCCCTGCTGTCCGTGCTGGATCGCACCGGAACTGCCATGGGAGCCAGACAATTACGTAAGTGGCTGGAGCAGCCGCTGATCAACTGTGTGGAAATCCGGAAACGGTTAAACGGCGTTGCGGAGCTGCACGGGGACAGTATGCTGCGCCATGAATTGATGAACGTATTGAAAAATATGCTGGATGTGGAACGGCTGATGAGTAAGGTTACTTATCAAACTGCCAATGCCCGGGATTTGCTTTCCTTGCGGAATTCTTTGCGGCTTCTCCCAAAAGTAAAGCAGCTGCTCAGCGGGTGCAAAAGCGGGATGCTGGCAGAGCAGTTTCAACGGCTGGATCCTTTAGAGGATTTATGCCTGCTACTGGAGCAGGCGGTAGCGGACGAGCCGCCCTTCTCCGTGCGGGAGGGGGGGATGATTCGGGAAGGCTACCACGAGCAGGTAGATGGGTACCGCCGTGCGCTCAAGGAGGGCAGACAGTGGATTGCCGAGCTGGAGCAGAAGGAGCGGGAGCGAACCGGCATTAAAACGTTAAAAACAGGATACAACAAGGTATTCGGATATTATATTGAGGTGACGAAAAGCTACCAGGATCAAGTGCCGCCTCATTACATCCGCAAGCAGACGCTGACCAATTGCGAGCGGTACATTACCGATGAATTAAAGCAGTTGGAGGATACGATTTTAAGTGCGGATGAGCGAATTGCCACACTGGAATATGAGCTGTTTATTCAGCTGCTGCATACAGTGGAATGGAATCTGCCCCGTATTCAGGAAACGGTACGGGCAGTGGCTTGCGTGGATTGCCTGGCTTCCTTGGCTGAGGTGGCGTGTGAGCACCATTACTGTATGCCGGAAGTGAATTTGTCCGATAAAATTAGCATTCAGGATGGGCGCCATCCGGTAGTGGAGCAAATGCAAAAGGAAAATTTGTTTGTTCCAAACGATACCCTGCTGGATCGGCAGGATAACCGTATGGCGTTGATTACCGGTCCGAATATGGCAGGGAAATCTACCTATATGCGCCAGGTGGCGCTGATTACCCTGATGGCGCAGGTGGGTTCCTTTGTGCCGGCTGTTTCAGCACAAATTGGGATTGTGGACAAGATTTTTACCCGGGTGGGTGCGTCGGATGATATTTCCTCCGGTCGCAGTACCTTTATGGTGGAAATGAGTGAAGTGGCTTATATTTTGCAGCATGCCACACCCAAAAGCCTGCTGATTTTGGACGAGATCGGGCGGGGTACCAGCACTTTTGACGGTCTTTCCATTGCCTGGGCGGTGATTGAACATGTGGTCAATCCTAAGGAGCTGGGCGCAAAAACCCTGTTTGCCACCCATTATCATGAGCTGACGGAGCTGGAGCAGCGGCTGCCGGGGGTAAAAAACTATTGCATTGCCGTTAAAAAACGGGGAGACGATGTCGTATTTTTACGGAAAATCCTGCGAGGCGGTGTAGACGACAGCTTCGGGATTGAAGTAGCAAAGCTGGCCGGTGTGCCGGCGGGAGTATTGAAACGAGCGAAAAAGATCTTGGCTTCATTGGAGAGCGAGGGCAGACGGCCGGAGGCAGAACATTTGCCGGAACCGGCGGAGGATACGTCTCAATTAGGACTGGCTGATTTAGGCAGCAGCAAGCTGCTGGAAGATTTGCGGCAGTTGGATATTTCTGCAATGTCTCCCATTGAAGCGTTAAATTACTTATATCAATTGCAGCAAAAGCTGCCGAAGGAATAAAGAGAAGGAGGTGCGAAAATGGCTCAGATTCAAATATTAGATCCGCTGGTTGCAGATATGATTGCGGCAGGCGAGGTGGTGGAACGGCCTGCGTCTGTGGTCAAAGAGCTGGCGGAAAACTCTATTGATGCCGGCGCAGGGAAAATTACGGTTGAAATCAAAAACGGCGGCGTTCGGTTTTTGCGGATTTCAGACGATGGCTGCGGTATTGACGAGCAGGAGCTGCCGATTGCGTTTTTGCGGCACGCTACCAGCAAGATTCAAACGGCGGATGATTTGTTTGCCATTGGCACCTTGGGATTTCGGGGAGAGGCGCTGGCCAGCATTGCGGCAGTTTCTCAGGTGGAAATTCTGACCAAACCCCGTCAGCAGAAATTCGGCCGATATCTTTGTATGCGTGCCGGGGAGCAGGTTGACAGCCACGAAGCAGGCTGCCCTGACGGGACGACCATGACGGTGCGGGATTTGTTTTTTAACCAGCCTGCCCGGATGAAATTTTTAAAAAAAGATGCTGCGGAAGGCGCAGCGGTTCAAGATGTGATGGTACATTTGGCGCTGGGGAACCCGGGTGTTTCCTTTCGGTTTTTATCGGATGGAAAGGAAAAATTACATACCCCGGGAGACGGCAGCCTGAAAAATTGCATTTATCAGATATACGGACGGGATTATGTCGACGAGTTGGCGGAGCTTACCTATGAGCATGAAGGGGTGCGGATTACGGGTTTTTGCGGTACGCCTGCCATTGCACGCTCCACCCGAAGCTATCAAACCTTTTTTGTAAACGGACGGCTGGTGAAAAGCCGCGGCATTACCGCAGCGTTGGAGCAGGCCTATCAGGACGGGATGATGAAGGGGAAGTATCCCTTTGCAGTGATCAATATTGAGTTGGAGCGGTCGCTGACCGATGTGAACGTACACCCGGCTAAGCTGGAAGTGAAATTCTCCAATGAAAAAGCGGTAACGGGTGCTGTCTATTGGGCGGTGAAAAACGCTCTGCACCAACGGGTATATCAACCGGAAATTCAAGTGGCTTCTGTTTCCGTGCCGGTGACGGAAGCGGTGGACACCCCCGCCGAAAAGGCAGTCACACCCCCAAAAACCGAGCCGCCGGCACAGCTTTATCAGGTTTCGGTGACGGAGGATGTGGTCACTCTCCCGGTGATAAATGAAGTAGATCCGTGGGTGACCCCGGAGAAAAAACCGGAGCAAAGCAAGCTCTTTGCTCCCCGTTGGGTGGAACCGTCTGAAAAAACGGAATCCCGACCGCCGGAGCCGCTGACCCCTTCTTCTCCCCCGATGCTGCGCCAACCGGCGTATGAACCGGCGGTAGATGAACCGGAAAATACGGCACCGGAGCAGCCGGCAGAGCAAACAGCTGCACAGCCGACAGAGCAGAAGATCCGGGTGATCGGGCAGGTGTTTCAATCCTATCTCATTGCCCAGCGGGGGGAGGAAATGCTGCTGATTGACCAGCATGCAGCCCATGAACGGCTGTTGTTTGAGCAGTTGGTGAAGCAGCGGGAGGAACAGTCCGTCCATGTACAGGGCTTACTGCGCCCCATTGTCATTGAAATGACGCCGACAGAATTTGCCGCAGCTCAGGAAGAACTGCCCTTGCTGGAGGAATTGGGGTTTGAAACAGAAGAATTTGGTGAATGCACCCTGCGTCTGCGGGGGGTACCTCTTTGCAGCTCAGAGCAGGACGGAGAGCAAATGTTTTGGGAAACGCTCCATGCCCTGCAAAATGCAGGAAAACGGGGGGATCGAGAAAGCGAAGCGCTTTATTCTATGGCGTGCCATGCCGCATTGAAGGCCAACCATTCTCTGCAGTCGCAGGAAATGGAGCAGTTGGTGAAGGACGCATTGGCTTTGCCTTCCACCTGCCCTCACGGACGTCCGATTGTGGCAGTTATGACAAAAAAAATGCTGGAAAAGCAGTTTAAAAGGATTGTGTAATTCATGAAACAGCCATTGGTGATTATCGCCGGTCCGACCGCTTCCGGGAAAACGGCTGCGGCAGTGGAATTGGCGGTGCGGGTCGGAGGGGAGATTATTTCGGCCGACTCCATGCAGATTTATCGCGGGCTTGACATTGGCACTGCCAAGCCTACCGAAGAAGAAAAACGAGGGATTCCCCATCATTTGTTAGATGTTGCAGAGCCGGAGGAGCCATTTTCCGTAGCGGATTTTGCCGCTCTTGCACGGCAAGCCATCGGGGCAGCTGCCGCACGTGGGGCATTGCCGATTTTAGCCGGCGGCACCGGGCTTTATCTGCGGGCGGTGGCAGATCATTTGGATTTTTCCCAAGGGGAATGGAACCCGGCCATACGGGAAAATTTAAAGCGAAGAGCCGAAGAGGAAGGAAATGAGGCGTTGCACAGAGAATTAGAAAAGATAGACCCTGCGTCTGCTGCCAGGATTCATCCCAACGATCAAAAGCGGATGATTCGGGCGTTGGAGGTGGTACAGGTCACCGGTATGACCATGACCGAATACCAAAAACAGGCGGCAGAGCGTCCTTCTCCCTATCGGACTTTATGGGTTGGGTTGCTTTGGGATCGGGAAATACTTTATGAACGGATCAACCGCCGAGTGGATCAGATGCTCTCGGACGAATGGATTGAGGAAGTACGGCGGATGTATCCCCGTATGCGGCAAACTGCCCGGCAAAGCATTGGTTATAAAGAGCTGGAGCAGTATTTGCAGGGTGAATGCACTTTGGAAGAGGTGGCCGAGGAGATCAAACGGGCAACACGGCGGTATGCCAAACGGCAGATGACCTTTTTCCGAGCGGACAAGCGGATCAAATGGATAGATGCAACCAAAAAAACCGCCGCACAGGTGGCAGATGAGATAGAAAGGCTTCCGGAATTCCGGGAAATGATTCAATAGGAGGATGATTGACATGGCAAAACAAGGAATGAATTTACAGGACGTGTTTTTAAATCAGTGCCGTAAGGAGCATGTGTTTGTGACCATTTATCTTACAAACGGATTTCAGTTTAAAGGCGCTGTGAAGGGATTTGACAATTACATTGTATTATTGGAAGTGGAAGGAAAGCAGCAGCTGGTATTTAAGCACGCAATTTCCACCATTATTCCGTTTCGCCCCATTAATTTGATGTCCGGCGAAGGAGAGGAAGCGGAGCAATAAGGATGAGAAGGATATGAAAAAAGCTGTTACAATTGCAATTGTGCTGTTGGCAGTGGTGTACGTGGCATCGTTTGCCATTATTTCCGCTGTCAGCAACCCTGTGAGTACCGAGCTGGTGCGCCAGGGCGTTTTAGAAAATGCAGAGACGGTAACCGGTATGATTGTGCGGGAGGAATGGGTTTATACCTCTGAGCAGGGGGGTGCCTTTGAAAGCCCCTTTTCGGACGGTGCAAGGGTCAATGTGGGAGAACGGATCGGTACTGTTTATTACGGAGAGGTTTCCTCTCAGGCAGCGGCGGAGCTGAAGGTGTTAAATCAGGAAATTGCACAGCTGGAGGCAAAGGAGGCTGCCTTTGAAACAGGGCTAAACGATCCGGAAAAGGTGAATACGAGAATTTCTGCATTGGTGACAGATTTGGTGGACGCCGGACTTGCCCGTAACGGAAAACGAATCTCAGAGCTGGAGGCGGAGATTCGCCAGCTGCATCACAGAAGATTGGTGCTGGAAGGAAAGCAAAGCGAGGAGGACAATGAGCTGGATCAGCTCTATCGGAAAAAAACAGAGCTGGAAACGGGCTTACGGGCAGAAAATGTGTATGCCCAGCAGGCGGGTGTGTTTACTTATCTGACGGATGGGTTTGAATCCCGGGTCGGTGTGGGGACGCTGCGCAGCCTGACTCCGTCTGACGTGGATACCTTGCTGGCTACGGAAATTACCCCGGAGGCGGATTCGTCGACCCAACCGATCGCCAAGGTTGTGAATAATTTTAAGTGGTATTATGTGTTTAACCTGACCATGCAGCAGTTGGATACCTTAAAGGTGGGGGATGAGGTGAGCCTGCGTTTCAGCGGCGATTTATCCGAGAGCATTCCCGCTAAAATTGCGGTGGTATCCCCCGAGCAGGACGGTCGGGTGTGCGTAGCGGTCAGTTGTATGAATGATGTAAAAACGGCTCTTACCAACCGAAAGCTGAAGGCAGAGCTGATTAAAAAGCGTTACGAAGGAAGCTGCTTCTCACGTTCGGCTGTACGGGTGCGGGGAGATACCTCCGGTGTGTTTGTGGTCAAGGAGGGTGTGGCGGTATTCCGACCGGTAGAAATTTTGTACGGTACGGATGAGACGGTCATTATCAGCTCGGAACAGACGGAGGGCAACCAGGTGAAATTATATGATGAAATCATCAATGAAAAAACAAGCAAGATTAAAGAAGGTGAACGGCTGCGATGAATGAGGAAATGC
>CAKSSZ010000004.1 GCA_934489915.1 uncultured Clostridia bacterium
CTGAAATACAGGTAGAATATAGTTGGAAGCAAACAGAATCCGGCGTAGAGGTCAGGGTAAAAAATCAAGGCAGCCCTTGGCTGTGCTTTGACTCCGTGAAGGATTTGCGCTCAGCGGTTCGGTTGGGCGTGCTGCAATATGACAGTCAGGGAAGCTTATTATCTGATGATCGGTATGACTTTTCCAATAATCTTTACCGAGGAGAGGAAGAAGTCTTTTCCGTTTCCCTTCGTAACGATTGTGAATCGGTAGAAATCCAGCCGTTGGTGGAATTTACCGCATGGTTTTCTGATCGTGGGGGAGCTTCGCTTTTACTGCGGCAGGACGGGAATGTTCTTGCAGAAGTGATAGGAAAAGGGACGGAGCAAAATCATTCTTTTACAAGAATCCCTTTTTCTCACTTAAAATATGTTTGGATTGCGAAAAATACCAGCTGTGCCGGAAATTTGATTAATTTTTATGATTGCTATACGGGAAGGGATTCTACCTTGGATCATTTAAAGCTCCCGGGTGGAACGGGTGAATTTTATATTGAAACAGGCGAGCCGGAGCACAGCCATGTGTTTGTGATACTGAACGGTGTTCAGAAGGTTCCGACTAAACGATTTGAAAACGGCACCTATTACTTCCCCTTTGCCGGATTGGAAACCATTACTTCCGTACAAATATTGACCGATATTGAAAACCCATTTGAACAATCCGGCTTACCGGAATGGATGTCCTTTTTATCCTTGGACAGTAATCTGAAGCCGGTGCAGTTCATGGTACACAGAGTTTCTTCCTTAATGGGGCGGGATGTAAATAACCATGAGTTTGGACTGAGGATACAGGCAATCGGTGTGAACTTAGAACAGGGGGAAGTGCAATGAAGCGGTTTTGGAATCGGTATCGGATAGAACTCTGCCTTTATGCGGCATACGTATTACTGTCCCTTTGCATGATGAGGGGGCCGTGGCTGCCACACATTTTCCCGGAGGAAGCGGGATATATCGGCTGGGCTAACCGCATCCTCACCGGGAAGGGAAGCGGCGAATATTTTTTACCGGGGTATAGCCTGTTATTGACGCCGCTGCTTGCGATCAATCGGGAGATTCCGTCTGTTTATCCGTTTTTACTGGTAGAAAATGTGCTGCTGAACGGGTTCTTAATTGTAGGGCTTTATCGGCTTTGCCGCCTGTGGGGAGGGAAAACGAAGGAATCCATTCTGACGGCGGCAGCAATTTCTCTTTATCCCTCTTATGTTTTGTATACGCAAAAGGCAATCTGCGAACCGCTCCTTACGGTAGGGGGCGTGTGGCTGACGCTGCTTGCGGCACAAGCGCTGGAGGAAAAAAAGAAGAGCCGATTGGTGCTTTTCGGAATCCTATGTGTATGGATGATTGCAACTCATACACGGGAGTTTGTTTTGTTTGGGGTCGTACCCCTTTTGTTGCTCTTTTGTTCTGACAAAAAGAAATTGGTTGGGGGAATTGTTGGTGCGGCAATATTGATAGGCGGGGCTTGCTTTGTTTGGGTAATGACAGACCCCGGTACCAATGCACGCCATTTTCAGGAACAAATCAGAGGAATTCTGACCGTGCATGGCATGGGACGGTTTTTACTCACATTGATCAGCCAGGCGTCTTATTGGATTTTATCCACATTGGGCTTGGCACCGGTTGGGCTTTGGTATGGGGGGACGCTGATTAAAGAAAAAAAACGAGGCTGGACGGCCGCTTTCTTTGCACTGCTTTTTTTTGCGGCAACGGCGGCTCTTTCTGCGTTTTATATGAGTCACCATTCCAGAGCAATACAAATTATTTATGGACGGTATAATGACAGCTCATTAGCAGCGATTACCGTGTTAGGAACGATTGCTCTTTGGCAGAGAAAAAAACCGTCCTTGTGGCTTTGGGGGATTAGCCTGGGAGCAGTCGGGCTGACGGTAGTACGCTATCGGGGCGAGCTGCTCCTCATGGGAAATAAAATCGGAAATGCATTGGGAGTTTACATCGGGCATTTCTTAACCCGGGATTTTGATTATGCCGTGACGGCATTGGCGCTTGGGTGCTGTGCTCTTTTGATCTGGTGGTTGGGGCGGAAAAAAACGGGCTGTTCGATTATGATATTATGTGGATTTTACTTGTTTCAGCTTTTGGCGGTTCCGAGAGATTTTTATCGGTGGCAGCCTGTACCCTATATGCTGCAAGTCATCGACCGTTTGGATGAATCAGATCGGGAACTGACGCATCGGGACGGTTATGTATGGAATTATTATCGTTGTGCGGTGTATCGTCCGGAGTTATCCATGACGGAAGAAGACCGAGCGGTTCAAATATCTCAAAAATGGGATCCTGCAGAAGCGTTGATTGGAATTGAAAATGAAAACTTCTGGACGCTGCGGACAGAGGAAGCAAAGGAAAAATATCGGGCGTTAATTTTACCCGCAGATGGGGTGATTACAAATCCGGATTGTGAAATTCATCTGTTAGAGAGGAAGGAAAATTCCATGCAGATTGCAGTAAAAAACACCGGTTCACCATGGATTTGCCTGTCTGCCATTGGGGATGTGCAAAAAGCAGTGCGGCTGGGGGTTCGTTATTTCGACGGAACCGGGCGGCTGATTAGAGAGGAACGGAAGGATTTTTCCTATAATCTTTTGCAAGGCGACGAGGAACGTTTTGAACTGCCTTTGCCGAAGGCTGCGGCGGTGATTTCCTGTGAGCCGGTGCAGGATTTTGTAGGATGGTTTGGAGAAGAAAAGGGGTTGACCGTAAACCGTACCGGACAAAAGACGGCGTTACCGGAGAATGACCGTGAATTTCGTACTATATATCCGGATGATTTGCTGATTAAAACGGAAAGTGAAGCTCTTCCTTACCGCAATAATTTAGAAGGATTCCAAAATGGCTGGACGGCCGAAAGGGCGGCGATCCGTCATATTAAGATGCCGTGCCGGGGCGCAAAAGAGTTAGTGATTACCGGGGAGGGACACCCGACAACGGTGACCGTTAACGGAAGTGTTGTGCTGCGTGATCCGGTGAAACAAGGAAATCAATGGCGGTTTTCCTTAAATGGGTTTGCCGGGGAGGTTAGCTCGTTGGAACTGGAGTGTATTCCTTTCAATCCGTTCCGGGAATCGGGGTTGCCGGGGTGGCTGTCCTTTTTGTCCATGGACAGCAATTATAAGCCGGTACAGTGGTTGGTAAGCGGTATTAAGACTTGTTTCGGCGTGGATGTGAACAGTCACGATTTCGGCATGAAAATCGAATCCATATCAGTGGAATAAAGGAGGTGTGTGCAGTTGGCATGGTGCAAAAAATACCGGTGGGAAATCGGGTTGTATCTATGCTTTTTGATTCTTTTTGGGCTGATGCTGCCCGGGAAACGTGCGCCGATTGTCTATCCGGATGAGGCAGGGTATATTGGCTGGGCAAGGTTGTTTGCAGGGCAAAAGGGAGACGGCTTGATTTACTTTCCGTTCTACGGTTTATTATTAGCGCCGGCGGCTGCACTGTTTCCGAATTTGCTTTCCTTGTACCCGGCAATTTTGGCGGTGAACGGGATTCTTTGCAGCTTTTTGCCGGTGGGGTTGTATCGGTTGGGAGAGGATTTGTTTCCGGATCGGCGGCTGCGGGGATTGGCTGCCGCAGCAGTGGCATTGTATCCTTCTTATTTTATGTATACCCACTTGGCGCTTTGTGAAAATGTATTGTCGGTGGGGCTGGTTTTTTTAGCGTTAGCAATCCGGCGCATGATCAGGACGGGAAAATACGGTTGGATGTTATTTTTGCTGATGGTTCTGCCGCTGACTCACCCGAGGGCATTTGTGCTGCTGCCTGCGGCTGCGGTGATCGTCTGGCTGCAGCGCCCGGGAGTGTGGAGAAAGTGGATGATTCGGGCAGCGGTTGCCCTGTTCTTGGCAGGGACGGCTTATACGTTCTTTGATCAAAGCAGCGTGAATACGGCTCATTTGCGGGAACAGCTGGCACACCTGTGCTCCGGGTCGGGTGTGTATGCTTTGGTGACGGTTTGGATTTCTCAGCAGCTTTATTTGATTTTCAGCAGCTTTGGATTTTATTTGGTTGGCTGGTGGTATGGCCTGCGCCGGATTGTCAGAAAAGAAGAGGGCTGGCAGGTGAGCTTGTTTCTTTTGGTTGCGGCAGGGCTGACAGGGATCCTTTCCGCTGTTTATTTAAGCCATCACGAAAAGCCGGTTCATTTATTTTACGGCCGTTATAACGACTATGCCGTATCCGGCGTCATATTGCTGGGGCTGGCGGGCTGGTGTCGGCACAAATTGCCGAAATGGCTCGGGTTATTCTGGATTGGCTTTACCGGCGTGGCAAAGGGGTGCTACGGGGAAGAGCTGACCCGTATTGGCGAAGGTATTAACAACGCCATCGGCGTATTTTCTTACCGTTTGGTGCTGCGGGAGTTTGATGTGACGCTGGCTGCCATCTTCTTTTTCGGGTTGGGTATTTTGGTGATGTTGGCGGGCGTAAAACGAAAAGAAATAGGGTGTTTGGTTCTTTGCGGAATCTATTTGGGAACAGGAATTTTTATTGATCAGGTTCATTTTGAAGGAGACAGCCGTTACGGAACGCCGGATCATGTGGGGGTGGTACAGGCGGTATCACCTAAGGCAGAGGTGCTGATGGAAGGTGATTTTAACCGATTTTGGCTATTTCCCGCATCTACTGTTTACGCACCGGAAATTCGGCTTTCCACCCAACCGTCCGGTCAGCATTATTTGCTGACGCAGCGGTTGGATGAAACGCTGCCGCTCATTAGCACAGAGCGGAGGGGCGTTCTCTATTTGTATGCGGCAGATGAGGAAACTGCAGCTCAATATGAGGAAAGGGGAATGCTGCTGTCCCGGCAGGAGACCTTTTCCGGTCAGATCACTTTGGTATCCTCTACCCAAGAACAGGTAAGGGTAGCTTTAACAAATACCGGCGACCCCTGGCTGTGTTTGGCCGGGATTCGGGACGCATCCCGGGCGGTGCGTTTGGGCATCCGGGTGCTGGATCAGGAAACAGGGGAAACCCTTCAGGTACTGCGCTGCGATTTGCCCCAAAATGTGCGAAAGGGTGAAACGGTTGAAATCACCCTCCCGCGGTATCCGCTGATGTATTTGGAGTTGGTTCGGGATTTTTCTTCGGCAGAATTTACGGAAGGGGCGCTGCTGCTGCGGGACGGTCGGGAGGAATTCTCTCAAAAATTGCCCGAAGAGGAAAGCATTTGGTTTTCCATGCTGACTTATTTTGAGGAAGGGGTCAACCAACTGGTTGGCTTTAACCGGGAATATACCGGTCCGGATTCCGGATTGGAGAATATTGTGCTGAGTACCCAAGGAGCGGCAAAACTGCGGGTAGAGACAGAGGGGGCGGCTTCCTTCCGTTTGTGGGCAGACGGGCAGGAGCTTCCCTTAGCGGAACAGGGCGAAGGGTATACTGATTTTTGGCTGGATGGACAGGAGGAAGTTCACTCCCTGCGGTTTCAGAGCGTTTGCCATAATCCGTTTCGGGAGTCGGGACTTCCGGGGTGGCTTTCCTTCCTGTCAATAGATTCCCGTATTTTGCCTGCCGCCCACTTTGCCGCAGCCCATCCCAAATGGAATAATCACGACTATGGGTTTGCGCTCAAAAGAATTTATGCCGTTCATTGAGCGCTCTGTACACGGAAAGGAAGAAAAATATGATGCGATTTCAAATTCCAAAAAGTCAATGGAATAAGATAGAGGATTACCTGGAGCAGCTGTCCCAAGAGGAAACGCCGGGCGTTACGGTTGATTTTTATCTGGATTTGATGGAAGAGGTTTTGGCGGAATATGATTTGCAGAAGCTGAAGGAACCGGCAGAAGATTTGCAGTCCTATTCTCGGATTGTTTCTGTCCTGGCTGTGCTGCTGTCCAAAGGGAGACGGCCGGAGCTGCAGGAAACCTTTCAGAAAATGATGACCCTTGCCTGTCAGGCGCTGCCGCAGTATGAAGGACAGATTGGATTGGATTTTTCAATGAAGGAGCTAACCCTTGCTTACCGGTGCATGAAAGAATATGACACAAACAGGGACTGGCTCGAAATGTTGCAAAACGTTGTTCCGGAGCAGTATGGTATGCCCAATGGAGAGGCGCATAATATTAATTTATACAACGTGGCAGCGGAGGCGCTCCGTACCCGGGAAGGGTTGGCGGATAGCACGGAATACTGTCAAAACTGTTTAACCAAGCAGGTAGCAAAGCTGGACGAAAACGGAATGTATCCGGACAATGCCCCTCGGCAATACAATCCGGTATTATACGATTTAGCTGCCAGGGCGCAAATGCAGTGGGCAGAATATTTAAAGGTGTACGAATTTGGTGATGTGCTGCGGCGGGGCGGAATCTGGTCATTAATGACCCAATCCCCTACCGGTCAAATTCCCTACGGCGGGCGTTCCAATCAGTATGGAATGAACGAAGCGATATTTGCCTCGGTAATGGAATATGAAGCGGCAAAGCAAGCGGAAGCGGGTCATTTGGTTTTGGCGGGACGAATGCGGAGAAGCGCCCGTTTGGCGGCGGAAAGTATTCGGGAGTTTGTAACACAGCACAGCCATCGGAGAAATTTATTTGCAGAGGAACAGGCAGGATGCGAGGCATACGGTTATTCTTACAAGTATATGATCTCCATTGCGGCGTTTTTAATTGGCGGCGTTTTGTTTGCGCGGGAGGAGATTCCGGAGCGCCCCTGTCCGTGCGAAAAGGGAGGATATCTTTTGACCTCCGGCGCAAATTTTCATCAGATTTTTGCTGTTTGCGGCGGGTATGGAATTCAAATTGACGCAGACGGCGACCCGTGCTATGACGCCACCGGCTGGGGGCGGATTCATTATCGGAGGGCCCCTGCGGCTTTGGGGCTTTCCCTGCCCTTTGCGGGAGAGCCTGCCTATCGGCTGGCAGAGGGGGCGGCGCCTTGCTCTGCTGCCCTTGGAATCGGTTGGGACGACGGAGCGGGGGGAGTGCAGTATTTGTCCGAGTTGACCGGCTTAAAACATGCGGTTGCCATAGAAGAAGAAAGCCCTGCAAAAGTGAAATTTACCGTGACTTATACCGGGAAAGGACTAAAAAATTGCGGCGGTGTGATGGAGAGTTATCAGATTGATGAAGGGGGCGTTCGTTACAGCGCAAAATTGCTGGAAGCAGACGCCGGAACGGTGTATGCCCGTGTCCCCCTTTTCCTGACCGATGGGATGCGGGAAAGCGTGATCAAGCAAAGAGCCGGACAGTGCAGCGTTCGGATGAAGGGATGGGTCTTTCGTGTGACCTCCGGTGCTTCTTTGGAGGGGCGGGAACGGGAGGTATGCAACCGGAACGGCCGTTATCGGTTGGTAACCTTTATGCGCTTGGAACCGAAAATCAGACTCAATTTGTCATTTTGTCGGGAAAATACAGGGGAATAACTTCTTTTTTGTAGTATTTTTGATTGAAATAAGCGTGAAACTATGATATAATTAAGGATAATAACAATTCAGAGGGGAAGGCGACTGAAATGGAAGAAAAGGGAATGCCGTCTAATTTTATTCATACGATCATTGACCGGGACAATGAGCAGGGCACCTATCAAAAGCGGGTGCATACCCGGTTTCCGCCGGAGCCGAACGGATATCTGCATATCGGTCATGCAAAGTCCATTTGCCTGAATTTCGGCACAGCTAAAAAATACGGCGGGAAATGTAATCTTCGCTTTGACGATACCAATCCTGTGAAGGAAGATACAGAGTATGTGGATTCCATCACGGAGGACGTGGCGTGGCTGGGCTTTCAGTGGAACGGCGATGTGCTGTTTGCCTCTTCTTATTTTGACCAAATGTATGCCTGTGCGGTCAAGCTGATCGAGAAGGGAAAAGCCTATGTGTGCGATCTGTCGGCAGAGGAAATCCGGGAATACCGGGGAACCTTGACCGAGCCGGGGAAAAAGAGCCCTTATGCGACCCGCTCAGTTGAAGAAAACCTGGATTTGTTTGCCCGGATGAAGGCAGGAGAATTTCAGGACGGGGAAAAGGTGCTGCGGGTGAATATTGATATGGCTTCGCCGAATATGAACCTGCGTGACCCGGTGATTTATCGGATTGCCCATGCAAGCCACCACAGAACCGGCGATCAATGGTGCATTTACCCTATGTATGATTTTGCGCATCCGATTGAAGACGCCATCGAAGGAATTACCCATTCCATCTGTACGCTGGAATTTGAAGATCACCGGCCGCTGTACGATTGGGTACTGCGGGAGTGTGAGTTTGAAAACCCGCCCAAGCAGATTGAATTTGCACGGCTGGAGCTGACCAATAACGTTATGAGCAAGCGTAAGCTGAAAATGCTGGTGGATGAAAAAATCGTGGACGGGTGGGATGACCCCCGGATGCCTACCGTATGCGGACTGCGCCGCCGGGGCTATACGCCGGAATCGGTGCGTACCTTCTGTGAAACCATTGGTGTTTCCAAGAGTAAAAGCAAGGTAGACTATGCTTTGCTGGAGCACTGCGTGAGAGAGGATTTGAAATTGAAATACCCTCGGATTATGGCGGTGGAAAAGCCGATTAAGCTGATCATTACCAATTATCCGGAGGGGCAGAGCGAGCTGGTGACCATTGAGAATAACCAGGAGAATGAAGCGCTGGGCAGCCGTCAGGTGAAATTTGAGCGGGAAATCTATATTGACAGCAAGGATTTTATGGAGGAACCGCCTAAAAAATATTACCGTCTGTATCCGGGCAATGATGTCCGGCTGAAGGGCGCTTATATCATTCACTGTGACGACTATAAAAAGAATGACCGGGGCGAGGTGGAAGAAATCTATTGCAGCTATTACCCGGATACCATGTCCGGTCAGGCAAACGCCGGGATGAAGGTAAAGGGCGTGATCCAATGGGTGCCTGTGAGCGATGCGGTAGCGGCGGAGTTCCGGCTGTATGATCACCTGTTCCTGGAGCCGGAGCAGGTCACTGAGGACAATTTGATGGAAAAGGACGGGCTGCTGCTAAACCGGTATTCGTTACAGATCTCTCACGGATTTGTAGAGCGGTATGCCGTTGAAGGCGGCTACGACCGGTTCCAGCTGATTCGTAACGGATATTTTTGCTTGGATCAGAAGGCGGAGGGCGTGGTGTTAAACCGCACTGTATCCTTGAAAAGCTCATTTAAAATCTGAGCAAGTTTACAAAAGAGCTTCTTTTTGAGCCGACGCTGGGCGGCGGAATGGAGATTATTTTATGAGAATGAGGAAAAAACGCCACCGGGAGGAACGGCTTGCAGCCTGCGAGGACATTACTGTTACTGCGTTGGGAGAAGGCGGCTGGCCGGAGGTGTTCGGGCGGACGGCGCCATTGCAGCTGGAAATTGGCTGCGGCAAGGGAAAGTTTATTACCGAGACGGCGCAGCTTCATCCGGAAATTTCTTTTGTTGCTGTGGAAAAATGCCTGGATGTTTTGGTGCTTGCCATGGAGCGCGCCAAGGAAATGGAGCTAAGCAACCTGCGGTTTGTGCCGGGGGATATTTTATCGGCGGGAGAAATGTTTCGGGATGTGGATCGGATTTATTTGAATTTCAGTGATCCCTGGCCGAAAAATTCCACTGCCAAACGACGGCTGACGGCAGAAGGCTTTTTGGAGTTATACCGGAAAATGCTTCGTCCCGGGGGCGGCATTTGGATGAAAACAGACAACCGCAAGCTGTTTGAATTTTCTTTGCGCAGCTTTGAGCAAAACGGGTTTTCCTTGCAGCAGGTGTGCTATGATTTACACCACAGTGATTTTGCGGATAATGTGGTGACGGAATACGAGGCGAATTTTGCTGCTCAGGGAATGCCGATTTACCGGTTGGAGGCTTATTTAAAATCAGAATAAAAGTGTGCTTGACTACCACTTTTCAAAAAAACAAGGAGTGTGCTTGAGAACCACTCTCAAAAAACAAGGAGATTGATGTTATGAAAAAATGGGTATATCCTGCAATGGCAGCGGCGCTCTATGTTGCGCTGACCTTGGCGATTGCGCCGCTTTCTTATCACGCAGTGCAGTTTCGGTTTTCCGAGCTGCTGGTTTTTCTGGCATTTGTGGACGCCAGGTATATTCCGGGGCTGACACTGGGGTGTTTTTTGGCAAATCTGTTTGGACCGTTTGGGCTGGCAGACGCCATCGGCGGCAGCCTTGCCACTCTGTTCAGTGTGGGAATGATTGCTCTGACCGCTTATGCCTGGCGCAGAAAAACGGGTGGCAAGCGGGGGCTGACCGCAGCTCTGGGGGTGGCAAGCATATGGCCGGCGGTTTCTGCTTTGATCATCGCCTTTGAAATGGTTACCTTTTGCGGAGATGACGGCAACTACTGGTATTGGACGGCGATGGTAGCCGCAGGGGAGATTGGAGTTGTGACCTTGTGCGGAGTGCCTTTGATGAGAGGGCTTTACCGATATCATCCACAGCTGATGGAACAGCTGAAAATAAAATAGGGAAAGGGAGTTTTGAACCATGTACGAAGCAATTCTGAAAGCAGATCCGCAGGTGGCGGAGGCGATTTTGGCAGAGGATCGGCGGCAGCACAGCAAAATTGAATTGATTGCCTCTGAAAACTTTGTAAGCGATGCGGTACTGCAGGCGATGGGCTCTGTATTAACCAACAAGTATGCGGAAGGGTATCCCGGCAAGCGCTATTACGGCGGCTGTGAATGCGTGGATGTGGCAGAAAATCTGGCACGGGACAGAGCGAAGGAGCTGTTTGGTGCAGAGCACGCCAATGTGCAGCCTCATTCCGGAGCGCAGGCGAATATGGCGGTGTTTTTCGGATTTTTAAAGCCGGGGGATACGGTGATGGGGATGAGCCTGGATAACGGCGGGCACTTAACCCACGGCAGCCCTGTCAATATGTCGGGCAGTTATTTTCACGTGGTTCCCTACGGCGTGAGCGAGACGGATCACAGGATTGATTATGAGCAGGTGGAAAAGATTGCCCTGGAATGTAAGCCCAAGCTGATTGTGGCAGGCGCCAGTGCTTATCCCAGAATCATTGATTTTGAGCGGTTTGGCGCCATTGCAAAAAAGGTGGGAGCTTACTTAATGGTTGATATGGCGCATATTGCGGGGCTGGTGGCGGCCGGGCTGCATCCCTCTCCCATTCCTTATGCGGACTTTGTAACAACAACCACGCACAAAACGCTGCGGGGACCTCGGGGCGGTATGATTTTATGCCGGGAGGAATATGCCAAGCAGATTGACAAGGCGATTTTCCCGGGAATCCAGGGTGGCCCGCTGATGCATATTATCGCTGCGAAGGCGGTTGCACTGGGAGAAGCGCTGAAGCCGGAGTTTAAAGAGTATCAAAAACAAATTTTAAAAAATGCTTCCGCATTGGCGGAGGGGTTATGTGCGCACGGCTTTACCCTTGTTTCCGGCGGGACAGATAATCATCTGATGCTGGTGGATGTACGCAGCAAGAACGTGACCGGAAAAGAAGCGGAGCATATGCTGGATGACATCGGCATTACGGTGAATAAAAATACCATTCCCAACGACCCCCAGAGTCCTTTTGTCACTAGCGGGCTGCGGTTGGGCACACCTGCTGTTACCACCCGCGGATTCCGGGAGGAGGATATGCGGGAAATTGCGGCAATGATTGACCTGACCTTAAGTGATTTTGAAAAAAATAAGGCAGAAGCAGCAAAACGGGTGCAGGCTTTGTGCCGGTAAGCTGCGGGAAATCAAAGGAAAGCGGGCGATAGGATGGAGGAAAGAAGGCCATTGGCAGATCGGCTGCGGCCTGCCTCGCTGGAGGATGTGGTTGGACAAAGGCACCTGCTGGGAGAAGGCAAGGTGCTGCGGCGGCTGATTGAATCCGGAAAGATTCCGAATATGATTTTTTACGGACCGTCCGGCACCGGGAAAACCACCCTGGCAAATATCATTGCTCGGCTGACCAATCAGAAATTTTATAAATTAAACGCTACCAATGCTTCGGTTTCGGATATTAAGGAAATCATTGGCGAGCTGGATACCTTTGCGGCGATGAACGGTGTGCTGCTTTATTTGGATGAAATTCAGAATTTTAATAAACGGCAGCAGCAATCCTTGCTGGAGTTTATTGAAAACGGGCAGATTACACTGATTTCCAGCACCACGGAAAATCCGTATTTTTATATTTATAATGCAATTTTGAGCCGGTGCAGCGTGTTTGAATTTAAAGCGGTTCCGCCGGAGGAAATTGAACGGGCGGTGCACCGAGCCGTTCGGGTTTTGGCAGAGGAATATCCGGATAAAAACATTGAATTTACGGAAGAAGCGATACAGCACATCGCCCACACGGCGGGGGGTGATGTGCGCAAAGCGTTAAATGCGGCAGAGGTTTGCCTATTTTCCGTGTTGGGAGAAGGGGAAAGTGCCACAGTAACGTTAGAGCGTGCGGAGGAGGCTACCCAAAAGCGGGCGATGCGTTATGACCGGGACGGGGACAGCCACTATGACGTGGTGAGTGCTTTTCAGAAATCGATTCGCGGAAGCGACCCGGACGCAGCGGTGCATTACCTGGCAAGACTGTTGGAGGCGGGTGATTTGCCATCGGTTTGCCGTCGGATGCTGGTGACGGCGAGCGAGGATATCGGGCTGGCTTATCCCAATGCCATTTCGGTTGTAAAATCCTGTGTGGACGCCGCCTTGATGCTTGGGCTGCCGGAGGCGCGGATTCCCCTTAGCCAGGCGGTTCTGCTGCTGGCAACGGCGCCGAAATCCAACTCCGCTATTTGCGCAGTGGACGCAGCTATGGCCGATTTGCAGCGGGGCAACCCCGGCGAGGTGCCAAATCATCTGCGGGATACCCATTACAGCGGATCGGAAAAGCTGGGGCATGGCAAGGGTTATATTTACCCGCACGGAGAGCCGAATCACTATGTAGAACAGCAATACTTACCGGACGCACTCAAGGGGAAAACCTACTATGTGCCCGGTCACAATAAATTTGAAGATGGTTTGGTAAGCTATTGGAACGGAATTAAACGAAAAAAAGGGGGAAAAGAAAAATGAGACGAATTGCAACGGGAGCCTTGGCGCTTGTGATGATCTGTTCGCTGTGTGCCTGCGGAAGCGGGAACGGAAAGGAAATCAGAGAGGCCACCCGCCGGGGAATGGAAGCCTTGGAGGATGGAGATTACAGCCGGGCGGCAGAACAGCTTGACCGTGCGCTGGATCTGGGCAGCAAGCGGGAAAAAACGGAGGATCTGTATGATATGCTCCAGGACTATTTAGCGGCCAAGGCGGCCTATGACAGCCAGGATTATCAGGCGGCTGAACGCAAGCTGGACGACTTGGATGACGACTATCGGGATTATGACGCATTGCGCAGAGATGTGCGGGATTTAAAGGATCAGGTGAAGCAGGCACAGGACGCCGCCCGCCGGGCAGAAAATGAAGCGCAAGCCAAAGCGGCAGAACAAGCCGCAGCAGACGCGGCACAATCTGCGGCAGCAGCACAGGCGGCGGCACAAGCGGCATCGGCGCAGGCAAGTGCACCGGCTGCAGACGGTTATTTGTTCCCTTCCGATACACAGTATTTAACGGTAGAATATTTAAACACCCTGTCCTGGGATACGGTTGATTTGATTCGGAATGAGATCTATGCCCGCCACGGATACATTTTTAAAACACAAAAATTTGCAAATTATTTTAATTCAAAATCCTGGTATGTGCCGTCTGTTCCGGCAGATAGCTTTAATCCGGCGGTTTTTAATGCGGTGGAAAGCGCCAATATTAAGCTGTTGGTAGATTATCAGGGATTAAAATAATAAAAAGCTTGACATTGTATGGAGAATCTGCTATAATTAATAATGATAATTATTATTAATTTAAATAGGAGGCGGATACGATGGACGCAACGGTTGCAAAATTAATCAACGAGCAAATCAACAAGGAGTTTTATTCGGCGTACTTATATTTGGATTTTGCCAATTATTACGGAGCTGCCGGATTGGACGGATTTGAAAACTGGTACACCATTCAGGCGCAGGAGGAACGGGATCACGCCATGTTGTTTTATCAATATTTGCAAAACAACGGAGAAACGGTGACCTTTGAAGCGATCGACCGCCCGGATTGGGAGCGGGGCGATCATATGGCGCCTTTAAAAAAGGGATTGGAGCATGAGCAGTATGTCACTTCCCTGATTAACCGGATTTACGGCGCTGCCTATGAGGTGAAGGATTTCAGAACCATGCAGCTGCTGGATTGGTTTGTAAAGGAGCAGGGCGAGGAAGAAAAGAACGCATCCGATATGATTACAAAAATGGAGCTGTTCGGAGGGGACGCAAAAGGACTCTATATGCTGAACAGTGAGATGGGCGCACGGGTCTATACAGCACCGAGTCTTACACTGTAATACTTTCGGGGTTGACAAGCAGTTTGAACGGTGCTATAATAAAAAGTGAAAAACAAATGATCTTCAGGGCAGGGTGAAATTCCCGACCGGCGGTAAAGTCCGCGAGCGTTTCGGCGCATGATTTGGTGCAATTCCAAAACCGACAGTACAGTCTGGATGAAAGAAGAGTTTTTTATAAAACGCTGCATGCATAAAATCTGAAGAACAGTTTTGTTTTTCAGATTTTTTCTTTTGGAGGAGAGAGGAATATGGCAAAAGAACGGACAAAACGAATGACGACAATTGCAATGCTGTGTGCTTTGGCATACGGTGTGATGGTGGTGGGGCGAATCCCCATAGTGCTTTTTTTGCGATATGAACCGAAGGACGTGCTGATTGCCATCGGCGGCTTTTTATTGGGGCCTTTGATATCTTTTATCATTTCATTGGTGGTTTCTCTGATTGAAATGGTAACGGTGAGCGATACCGGACTCATCGGCGGTATGATGAACCTGATCAGCAGCTGCGCCTTTGCTTGTACGGCGGCGGTGATTTATAAAAAAAAGCATACTTTTTCCGGGGCGGTTCTGGGGTTGGCTGCGGGAACTGTCTGCATGACGGCGGTAATGCTGCTTTGGAATTATTTGATTACCCCGCTATATCTGGGAACGTCCCGGGAGGCGGTTGTCAAAATGCTGCCTACCGTTTTTCTGCCCTTTAATCTTTTGAAGGGCGGCTTAAATACGGGGATTACACTGCTGTTATATAAGCCGGTCAGCCGGGCGTTGCGAAAAGCGGGGCTGGTGGAACAGCCGACTACTCATACGGGTCGGAACAAGACCGGAGCATGGTTGATTGCGGCATTGGTATTGCTCACCTGCGTGCTGGCGATTTTGGTTTGGAGGGGACTTCTGTAAAAAAATAAAAATAGGGGATTGTAATTGCCTTATTTTTTTGATATAATAAAAGAAGTGAAAAAAAGGGAGGGTCCCCATGGATAAAAAAATCTTAATTGTGGACGACGAGAAAACCATTGTTGATATTTTAAAATTTAATTTGGAAAAAGAGGGCTTTCATACCATTGAAGCCTACGACGGTGAGGATGGCATTGCAAAGGCGATCTCCGAACAGCCTGACTTGATTTTGCTGGACCTGATGCTGCCCAAGATGGACGGTTTTGAGGTATGCCGGAAAATTCGGGAAAAAATGTCTACTCCAATCCTGATGCTGACCGCCCGGGAGGAAGAAGTGGATAAGGTGCTGGGGCTGGAGCTGGGAGCGGACGACTATATTACCAAGCCCTTCTCCGTGCGGGAGGTCATGGCAAGAATCCGTGCCAATCTGAGACGTACCGGGCTGGAGCCGAAGGCAGAATCGGAGGACGGCAGCGAGCATAACATCATCCGTTCCAAGGAGCTGACCATTAATTGCGACCGGTACGAGGTGCGCAAAAACGGGAAAATTATTGATCTGACGCTGCGGGAATTTGAACTGCTGAAATTCCTGGCCACCCAGCCAGAGCGTATTTTCACTCGGGAAAATTTGCTGGAAAAAGTTTGGGGCTACGAGTACTACGGCGATGTGCGGACGGTGGATGTTACGGTGCGCCGACTGAGAGAGAAAATTGAGGATCAGCCGAGCGTTCCGACCTATATTATAACAAAACGGGGCGTGGGATATTATTTTGATAAAGCATGAGGGAAAAAGCGGAATGTTTAAAAGCATCCAGTGGAAGCTGGTAGGGGTATTTTTATTGCTGGTGCTTTCTGTGATATTGGTAAGCGGGACGGTCATGATCAACAGCGTTTCGGAATTTTATCACAGGGACTTTGTTCGGCAGATCCGGCAGGGGATGACGGAGGACGTGATCAAACAATTAAGAGTTGCGGCAAGATCGGATTCGCCTGTGGAAGCGATGATGGAAAGCATGTCCATCTATTCTTCCCGATTCGGGATCGATTCTTACCGCAATTATTATATTTTGGATGAGAACGGGAACTACCTGGCCGGATCCGGTGACGGAGACGGAGCGCAGCTGGAACGGACGGAAAATATTTTAGCGGCAATGGACGGCGTGGTAGGAGACGGCGTGAAGGTGGAGCAAAGCGTTATGGATTACGCTTGCCCGATTGACGGCGGAGCGCAGGACTATATTTTGTATCTGCGGGACACAAAAGAAGAAATTTATGAAATTACCAGGAGCATTTTCCGTGTAATGCTGCAGGCACTTTTGGCAGGAGCAGTGATTGCGGTGCTGCTGGCTCTCGTGCTTTCCAAAGCCATTACCCAGCCGCTTGCGGGCTTAACCAGGCGGGTGCAGCGGTTGGCGCAGGGAGAATTTGAGCATCGCAGCGACGTGCTTGCAACGGACGAACTGGGTGAGCTGACCAATACCTTTGACGATATGGCGCAGACCCTCAAGCATACAATGGAAGAAATTGCGGAAGAAAAAGACAAGATGGAAACCATGATTCGGTACATGACCGACGGAGTCATGTCCTTTAACCGGGACGGGCAGATGATTTTATGCAATCCCGCCGCCCGGCGGCTGTTAAAGCTGTCGGAAGACCAGACCGTTTCCTTTGACAGCTTTTTTCGGAATTTAGGGTTGAATGTACGCTTGGGGCAGTTTTTATATTTTGATTCTCAAAGCAGCATGGAGCAGATTGTGGAGTTTGAAGGGGCTTATTTGGCCGTTACCATTGCTCCGATTAAGATTGAAGAAGAAAAAAACACCGGGGTTGTTGTGGTATGGCAGGACATGACGGAACGGCAGAAGCTGGACGAGCTGCGGAAGGAATTTGTTGCCAATGTTTCCCACGAACTGAAAACCCCCTTAACAACCATCAAAACTTATTCAGAAACCTTGCTGGACGACGGACTGGAAAACAAGGAAATGGCAGTCAGCTTTTTGGGCGTCATTAATAAGGAATCGGATCGGATGAACCGGATTGTCAGTGATTTGCTGACGCTTTCCCGCATTGATTATCAAAAAATTTCCTGGCGCAAAACGAAGTTTTCCATTGACGCATTGTTAGGAGAACTGACCGAGACGTTAAGTATTCCCGCTAAAAAGCACCAGCATTCTTTGACTTATATTGCCCCGGAAAATTTGCCGAAAATTATTGGCGATCGGGATCGGATTCAACAGCTGCTGATCAATATTTTGTCCAATGCGATTAAGTATACGCCCAACGGCGGAACCATCCGCATTGTTGCGTCCGTTCGCGGGGACGAGGTGCATATCCAGGTAAAGGATAACGGAATCGGTATCCCGAAGGCAGATTTGGATCGGTTATTTGAGCGGTTTTACCGCGTGGATAAGGCAAGGAGCCGGGATCGGGGCGGTACCGGTTTGGGGCTTTCCATCGCAAAGGAAATTGCCGACGCTCACGGCGGCCGTATTTCGATTGAAAGTCAGGAAAAGGTGGGCACTACGGTGCATATTTATCTTCCCATTCATCCGGAGGAGCCTTCCGTGACCGTGGAGGAGGATCCCGGGCGGTTTGACGCCCAGGAGCTGCTGGATGAAATTGACCGTTGGTAAAAAGGTTGCATTTTTAACGGTCTTTTAATTGAGGTGTAACGGCGTTGTAATAATTATTGTGTATAATAGAGCGTACTAAGAGATGTAACATTTCCGTTGATGAGAAAGGTGGTGTACCGGGCGGCGGCAGCCTGCTTCGGAATGAGATGAAAAAAACCGTTTCGATTTGTTTGCTTTTTATCATGCTTGTGCTTGGCTCCCTGTCTGCGGCAGCTACTCCGGGAACGGTGTCCGGGTGGGACAGCGGGAACACCTGGGATCTGGTTTATGTTACAAATCCGGGCTATTCCGGCGGAACAGTAGCGGAGTCTTATTGCGCTGTGTCCGGCTGGGCTGTGCCGGGTGCTGTGGTCAGCCTGTACCGTGCCAACGGGAACGGGGTGTTTGAATGGTCTGCCGGCGGATCTGCCGTAGGCGGTTCCGGGATGTTTTTTATGCCGGTGTGGCTGAATACCGGGCGTAATTCTATGGTGGTTCGGGCGGAGCTGGGGGATGGCAGATATCAGCAGGTTCGCTGCGACGTGATACTGATTGGTCAGGGCTTTTCCTTCCCTGCCAGATAAAGGATGTGCTACATGAAAAAAGGGCGGATATTGACCGGGATTTTATCAGTCCTGATTATTTGCAGCGTTGGGATGACGTTTCGATTGTGGTTTGCAGAAAAATTATGGCCGGATGGCTATAATTTTTTTTCTGTATGGAAAGAACTCCCCTTGTTTGCTGCAAAGGAGACTTCTGCTCCCCGGCATGAGGAGCTGTTTATGCCGGATCGGATTGTGGTGAATTGCGTTGGCTCAAGACGATCGATTTATACGGATAGCAGCGCAGAATACCATGCTATTTATGAAGCGGCAAAGGAATCCTTGACCCGATGGCTGCGGTCTGAGGAACGGGAACCGGAAAAAATTGAGGAAAAAGAATATTATGACACCCTCAAGGGGCGTTCTTTGTTGCTGCAGTTCCCGGTGGAAATGCCGGTGCGGGTGCTGGGCCAGCTTGTAGGAGTGGGGGAATCCCCTGTGTTTGGCCGAATGTCCTCCGTTACAGAGCTGGTATTGGTGCCGGGAGAGGAACGGGTGGAGCTGCTGGGGCAGGATCGGGGAGACGGCACGGTGTATCGGTTTTCTCTGGGAGCGGACGGGGGTGCGCTGCGTAAGCTGATCAATCAGTATGCCACCGGTAATGCCAACCGGATGCTGTCTGCCTATGAGCTGGGCTTTTACCGTCAGCCGGAGGGGTCTGAGCTGGTGCCGAGACTGATTTTAAGCCCGTTTGTGATGCTGGATACTTCTAACGAAAGTCAGCAGTCTGAAGCACTGCGGGGGGAACTCCCCTCTTTGGATTTGGATAATATGGAGCAGGTTGAGGACGTGCTGCGGCTGTTTGGCTATAATCCCAACACTATCCGGCGGTATACGGAGCTGTCCGACGCACGGGTATTCGTATCCGATCGCTCTACTTTACGGCTGTATCCGGACGGCTTGCTGGAATATAACGCTACCGAGTCCCGTTACGGTCTCCCTTTAGAAGGAGAAAACGGGGAAGGGGGCAGCGCCAAAAGCTTTTTGGATTCTGTGGATCGGACGGCAGACTGGATCACCCGTCTTTTCCATACGGTGGGACTGGAGGAAATACCAAAAATGCGGGTGGCGTCCGATATCTCCGACCAGCATTATGAAAGCTTTTCTTTTGCGGTGGATTATCAGGTCAACGGCCGCCCGGTGGCGATTAATTACAGCGGGAGCGAGCTTGTGGATCCGCTGCACCATGCCGCTGTACTGGAAATTCAAAATAATCGGATTGTTTCCATGCGGGTTTTGCTGCGCAATTATCAGGAGACCGGAGAGCAGATTACCAATATGCCTTTGGTAAAGGCGTTAGATTTATTTTCTGCCGGGACAACGGAAGCTTATGAAGCGGATGACGTTTCCCTGTATTTTATCGACGATGGCGTTAATCTTCTGGTGCGAGCCGGGTGGAGCGTGGTGCTGTCAGACGGGGAAGCGGTTGTGATCAGTGAAGAATAAGGGTTAACAATAATTCGGCAGAAAGGATGACTGCCTAGCATGAATCAGATTAGAATTAAATGGATTTTTGTGATTGTTTTTCTTGCAATCAATCTGTTTTTTGGGAATATGCTTTACCAATCCCAGTTTCGTGCAAACAGCATTAGCGAAGAGACGGTGGTACATACGGTTTCTGTATTACAAAAGAAAGGCGTGACCGTTCCCGGCAGCCTGATTCCCCGCAGCAGAATGAAAATGAAGGAAGGCTCTGTGAGAAATATTACAGAATCCAGCTCTGCCTTTTTTGCATCGCTGCCGAACAGTGGCTGGGACAGACAAGAGGACGGCGCATACCGTCGGGGGCAGGAGCGGCTTTGGTTTGCGGACGGTCGGGTACATTACGAAGGGCAAACGCCGATTGAAAAAGGGCTTTCCGGGGAACGGCTGGATCAAGCGGTACAAAAACAGTTGAAGCGATTGTCCTTTCCCACGGACGGGTTAAAGCTTAAAACCATTGAGCAGAAGGAAAACGGTGCCGTTTTGGCATATGTGCAAAGTTATGACGGATATGAAATTTTCGGAACCGGACTGACAGTTTTGGTAGAGGATAGCGCTGTCAGACAGGGGGATGGAATTCTATTAGAGCCGGTCAATACCAAAGCGAGGCGGATGGCTACCGTTTTTGCAACCGAAGCGTTGCTCCAGTTTGCCGAATCGGGAGATCGGCCGCAGTCCGTGCAGGTGACCGATTTGAAAAACGGATATTATATCAGTGAAATCAGCGAACCGGCGGAACATAAGGTGATGCAAATGCTGCCCGTCTTTCAGATTACAGCTGCCTCCGGTGAGCAGTATTATTATGACGCCAGAAGTTCCGGAGAATAAAATCAAGAATTTTAGAAAAAAGTTCTTTTCATAGCGGTGGATCTGTGGTATAATAAATGTAGTTTCAGAGTAAGCATTCCTGCGAATGTCCTTTTTATTCGGAAAAGGATGCGGGATCGGGAATAAAACGTAAGGATAAAATCAGAGAGTCGGTCCTGCGGGATGAGTAGGATTAGAAATAAAGGTGGTAATTTTCTTGGATAAATTTGTGATTACAGGGGGCAACCCTCTTTACGGGGAAGTCACGATCAGCGGCGCAAAAAATGCGGCAGTCGCAATCTTAGCGGCAACTGTTTTGATGGAAGAGCCGTGCGTCATTGAAAATGTGCCGAATATTAAGGACGTTAATGTGATTTTAGAGATTTTGGAGCAGCTGGGGGCGAAGATTGACCGCCGGGGCGGCGGCACGCTGCAAATTGACTGTGCCGATTTAAATACCTTTGCGGCAACCTCGGAGCATGTGCGCAGAATGCGTGCCTCCTATTATTTGCTGGGCGCACTTTTGGGGCGGTTCGGCAAGGCGGAGGTTTCGCTGCCCGGGGGCTGCGATTTCGGAGGACGTCCGATTGATCAGCATATCAAGGGCTTTGAGGCCATGGGCGCTATGGTGAAGGTAGAGCACGGGAATGTGTATGCGACCACGGTGGACGGCGTCAAGGGTGCCTCTGTGTACATGGATATGGTGACCGTGGGGGCAACCATCAATATTATGATTGCCGCTGTGAAGGCAAAGGGAATTACAGTAATAGAAAATGCAGCCAAGGAGCCGCATGTGGTGGATTTGGCAAACTTTTTGAATTCCATGGGCGCTAACATTAAGGGCGCCGGCACGGATGTGATTAAGATCAAAGGGGTAGAGCAGCTGCACGGCGGCGCGTATTCTATTATTCCCGATCAGATTGAGGTGGGAACCTTCCTGGTTGCGGCGGCGGCTTGCGGCGGGGATGTTTTAATTAAAAACGTGATTCCCAAGCACGTGGATGCAGTGACGGCAAAGCTGATGGAAATGGGCGTTGAAATTGAAGAAATGGACGATTCCATTCGTGTGCGCCGCAGCGGAACCATTACCCGCGCCAATGTAAAAACATTGCCTTATCCCGGCTTTCCGACCGATATGCAGCCGCAGATCGTAGCGTTGCTGTCTGTTGCGGAAGGGACAAGCATGGTAACGGAGGACGTTTGGGATAACCGGTTTCAATATGTCAGCGAGCTGAAGCGCATGGGAGCGCAGATCAGCGTAAACGGAAAAACAGCGGTGATCGAAGGGGTTCCCGGGCTGACCGGGGCGCCGGTTCGGTCTACCGATTTGCGTGCGGGTGCGGCGATGCTCATTGCCGGGCTGATGGCAAAGGGAACGACAGAGTTGCAAAATCTGGCGCATATTGACCGGGGATATGAATATTTTGAGGAAAAGCTCCGTCGGCTGGGCGCCCAGCTGGAACGGGTGAAAATGGAGGAATAGGGTTTGCTGGAACTGATTACACTTTATAGCGGCAGCAGCGGGAACTGCGTTTATGTCAGCGACGGCACAACCCGGTTGTTAATTGATTGCGGCGTAAGCGGCAAGCGGATAGAAATGGGGCTGAACGGCATCGGTGTTGCGCCGGAGACGGTGCACGGGGTGCTGCTGACCCATGAACACAGCGATCATATTGCATCGGTTGGGATTTTACATAGGCGCTACGGTTGGCAGCTGTATGCAAACCGGCCTACCTGGCAGGCGGCAGAATCGGCTGTCGGGAAATATCGTCCTGATTGCGTGCATTTTTTTTGCGGTGATTTTTCCATCGGAGATATTTTAGTGACTCCGTTTGCCATTCCTCACGATGCGGCGGCGCCGGTGGGATATCGGTTCTCCCAGGGGGCGGGGGCGGTATCCGTGGCAACGGATATCGGCAAGCTGACGGGTGAGCTGGCAGAGCATTTGTCCGGCAGCGATTGTGTACTGCTGGAGGCAAACCATGACGAAGAAATGCTGAAGGTGGGACCTTATCCATATCCGTTAAAGCGGCGGATTTTGGGTGAGAGGGGGCATTTATCTAATGAAAATGCCGGCCGCCTTTGCGCTTATTTGGCCAAAACCGGAACAAAGCATATTTTATTGGGGCATTTGAGCGTTCATAATAATATGCCTGAGCTGGCTTATCAAACGGCGCTTTCTGTGATGCGGGAGCAGGGGGTTGCCGATCGGGCAACCTTGCAGGTGGCTCCTCGGGAACGGTGCAGCGTTTCCTGTCGGACGGAGGATACATTATGCAGAAAATCAGGATAGTCTGCGTCGGGAGATGCAAGGAGCAATATTGGGTCAAGGCACTGGAGGAATACCAAAAGCGGCTTAAGCGATATTGCCGGTTTGAACTGTGCGAGGTACCGGACGTGAGTGTGCCGGATAGGCCGTCCCAGGCGCAGATTCGGGAGGTACTCCAAAAAGAGGGGGAGACAATCCTGAAAAAACTGGAGGGAGAGGGGCAGGTGATCGCCCTTTGTGTGGAAGGAAAGGAGCTTAGCTCGGAGCGGTTCTCCGATCTCCTGGGGCAGGCCGCTCAAAAAGGGAGCAGTCTTTGCTTTGTCATCGGAGGTTCTCACGGACTGTGGGAACCGGTGAAGGAGCGTGCTTTTCTGCGGCTTTCCTTTTCCCGGATGACCTTTCCCCATCAGCTGATGCGGGTGATTTTGACAGAGCAGATTTACCGGGGCTATAAAATTTTAAATCATGAAGCATATCATAAATAAGGAGTGGTAGTGATGGAACTGTGGGAAACGCATTGTCATACCAGCGAGGTGAGTGCTTGTGCCCGTTCCCGGGCAGCGGATATGGTAGAGGCTTATGTGCAGGCCGGATATGACGGCATGGTGATTACCAATCACTGCGAGCCGCGGTTTACCTTCCAGCGTTGTCCGGACGAGGACTGGGACAAACGGGCGGAATGGTATCTGGAAGGATATCGGGCGGCGGCTCGGGCGGCGCAGGGGCGGTGCAAGGTATTGTGGGGAATTGAACTGCGGTTTACCGAAAATGTTAACGACTACTTAGTGTATGGATTGAATGAGGCCATACTCCACGAGCTTGCCAATGCCCATTTTATGGAGTGGGGGATTGAGAAATTCAGCCGTTATGCCCGGGAACATCATTTGCTGTTGATGATGGCGCATCCGTTCCGTCATGGAATTACGGTGATTGACCCTTCGTTGGTGGATGGAGTGGAGGTATTTAACTGTTCGCCTACCATTGATTCTCATAATTTTCTGGCAGAAAGCTGGGCAGATCGGTTTGGATTATTAAAATCCAGCGGAAGTGATTCTCATATTGTGGATTACGTGGCAAAAGGCGGGATTTTAACGGAACAGCCCATTGTTACCATAGAGGATTTTTGCGAGGCAATTCGTTCCCGAAAGATTCGGTTATTATCATAGGAGGTGTGTAACGTGAACGCTTCTTTCACGTTATCCTCCGGCAGGATGAAATGCCTGTGAGAAATTTTCTTAGAAAAGCTTGGAAAACGCACATGGGCGTAATTGTCTCTTATCATTCCTTGCCCTGCCGATAAGAGAGTTTCATTGCTGTTTTTGCCGACGCAGGGCGGCGGATGGGAGATTATTATGAATTGGACAAGAAAAGGAATGAAGGCACGGGCGAAGCTGCAGCTGCAACGGCAGTATTGGATGTGCTTTTTGGCTTGCCTGCTGCTGGGATTAACCACGGGCAGTATTTCTATTAGCGGTTTGCAGGTGAATGGTGATTGGAATATCAGCCCGATTATGCTGGCGCTTCTGATTGGAGGAGGTCTGATCAGCACGGCAATTTCTGTGTTTGTAGGCGGTCCGCTGCAGGTGGGAACGGCGCGGTATTTCATTGCCGGTACCCGGGGGATTGCTCCCTTTGAATTGGTGGGCAGCGGGTTTCGGAAGGAAGAGTACGGAAAAAACGTAGGAACCATTTTGGTATGGCAGATTATTTTGGTGCTTTGGTCTCTGCTGCTTGTGATCCCCGGAATTGTGAAAACATATGAATATTTTTTTGTCCCGTATCTGTTAGCGGAGCGGCCGGAGCTGTCTTATCGGGAGGCACGGGATATCAGCAGCCGCATGACGAGAGGGCATAAGTGGAATATGTTTGTTCTGGATCTCTCCTTTTTGGGGTGGTATTTTCTGGGCTTTTTATGCTGTGGAATCGGTATGCTGTTTGTAGCCCCTTATGTGAAGGCAACCTATGCACAGTTGTATCAGGAGCTGAAGGTTGTAACGGAATAAAAGGGTCAGTAATTAAATTTTTTAAAGGCGGAAAAGCTGTCACATTGCATGGTTGCGGTGGGACAGCTTTTTTGTATGGGAGAACGAATTATTTGGTCAGCGCCAGGACAGCGTCCGCCGCTGCGGATATTTCCTGCGGGGTGGTAAATGCACCGGCGGAGAACCGTACCAGTCCGTTGGCAAGAGTGCCTAAGGTTTTGTGTGCCAACGGGGCGCAGTGCAGCCCTCCTCGGGCTGCGATGGAATAGGTCTCGTCCAGACGGTTGCAAAAGGTGGCGCTGTCTGTTCCCTCTACAGAAAACGCCGCAATTCCGCCGCAATGTTCCTCCCCCTCCGGATAAAAACGAACGGCATTTCTGACCCGGCTGCGAAATTCCGCCATCAGTTCCCGCTCTTGTTTGAACAAGGTGGAAACACCTCGGGAAAGTACATATTCCACCCCACGGCACAGCCCCCAAAGCTGAGGGGCGGGGAGGGTGCCGCTTTCAAATCGATCCGGCAACAGACGGGGTTGATTATATTCGGCAGACAAGCTCCCCGTACCGCCCTCTATCAAAGGTTGGAGGGTAATTTCATTTCCAATGCACAATCCGCCGGTTCCCTGGGGGCCGTACAGCCCTTTGTGCCCGGCAAAGGCAATCATGGTATCAGGGCGCAGGGAAAGGGGCAGTACACCGCCGCTTTGCGCTGCGTCTATGAGGCACACTACCCCCCGGCGGTGTGCCAGATCCATAATTTCATCAACGGGGCTGATGCTGCCGCATACGTTGGACATATGATTGATGACAATCAGTTTGGTTTTGGGGGTCATGACCCGGGCAACCGACTGGGCAGTTACCACACCCCGGAAATCTGCCTGGGCAATGGAATAGGTAATGATTTCACGGCGCATCAGTCCGTGGATGGGCCGTAACACGCTGTTGTGTTCCATGGAACCGATGACGGCATGATCTCCTTTTTGTAATATGCCGTGAATGGCTAAATTTAACGCTTCGGTCGTGTTCTTGGTAAAGATCACCTGCTCCGGAGAGGGAACTTGAAACAGGCGGGCGATGTTTTCCCGGCATAAATAGACCCGTTCCGCTGTTTCATTGGCTAAGCGATAGCCGCCCCTGCCCGGGTTCCCGCCGTAAATGCGCATCCCTTCGGAGACAGCGTGATAAACCGTTTCCGGTTTTCGGAAGGTGGTAGCGCTATTATCCAGATAAATCATTTTGATCAACTCCTTTGCTTCATATTATTCTGCCGGGGTTGTCAGTATTCGAGGTCATATTCCGGACAATCCGTTCATAAAATGAAGCAAATGAGAAAGGGCGGGGGGGCGACAGGATGAAACGGGCGGTAATTTTATTGTTTTTTTGCGGAATGTTGATTGTGGCAGCTGCCGTATGCCCGGTGGAATGGTTTTTATGGAACCGGGCGCCGGCACATTGGGCGGACGAAACGGTAAAACAGCTGGAGGAATTGGGCGTACCCATGCCCTGGAAGCGCAGCCAGTGGGATGAGCCGGTGCTTCGGGGAGAATTTTGCGTGTTGTGCGGGAGCGTTTTTTCTCCTGCGGAAGGGGGCGACGAGGAGCCGTATTTTACCGATGTGCCCCGGGAGCATCCTGCTTACAGCTCCATTCAGGCTGCCTGCCGCAGTGGTTGGATTGCCCGCGGAGAGCAGTTTCGGCCGGACGATCCCCTGACCCGACGGGAGCTTTTGCTCCTTTGCGACCGACTGACGCCTCTGGAAAAAGAGGAGCCGTTGGCTCATCCTGCAACGGATCTGCCGGAGGAGCTGCAGCAGCTTGCTGCCAGTGCGGTACAGTCCGGATTATTCAATTATTATGAGGACGGTACCTTCCGGCCGGATGAGCCGGTGACGAAGGCCGGGGCGGCAGCGGTGGTATGCCGCATTTTAACGGCGCAGAAAAATGGGGACGCCATCCGGCGGGCTATGCTGTTAGATTATTTGCACCGATGGGAACGGGGGGAGGATGTGACCCCCCTTTGTATTGGGGAAGAAGCAGAACGGCAGCAATTCCGGCGGGATCGGGTGCTTCCCTTTCAAGCGGAACAGCGACCCGCCAAGCAGCTGCGGGATTTGACTCTGCTCCTGACCCCTCAAGGGGCAGAAGCCAAGGGAACGGTTATTTTCGGTAAAGAGGAGCGGCAGTTTCAAGCCAGGTGGAGCACAGTTTGTCAGGAGGAGCAGTGGAAGGTGAGCGATTGCTCCATGCAATTTGTGCGATCCGAGCCGATCCGCATGGTGTGGGAA
>CAKSSZ010000005.1 GCA_934489915.1 uncultured Clostridia bacterium
TTGGATCTTGCACGATAAGGTCTGTTACCGGAACGTTTATGGTAATCATTCCGTTTTACTGCGTTTTTCGGGCTGAGAATAATTCTTCTGTTCGGATCCTCGCCAACGCTGTAAGTATGCACATCCTCATCCTCCTGCAAAGCAGAATGGATAATCTTTCTCTCATAAGCATTCATCGGCTCTAAGGATACGTTTCTTCTGTTTCTCTTTGCTTTCTCTGCCAAACGGTGCGCTAAATTCTGCAGCGTTTTTTCCCGTTCGCTGCGATAATTTTCCGTATCCAAAGAAATTTTATAATATTCCTCAGATTTTTTATTAACAGCAAGAGTCGTTAAATATTGGAGAGCGTCCAGTGTTTCACCGCGGCGCCCAATGACAGCTCCCATTTCCGCTCCGGACAGATTCATTTTAATTTCATGCTCTTGTTTTTCACAGGCAATCGATACTTCCAGCTTCATTTTTTCAAATACATCGGATAAAAATGCAACTGCCAATCTTTCCACATCATCTGAAATAACAGTTTCTTCCGGTTCTTTCTCCGCTTGCTCTTCTTCCGCTTCCTCATACAAGGAGGTTAAACGAACTTTTGCCAGCTTGCTGCCGAATCCTAAGAATCCTTTTTGCTCTTTTTCCAATACTTCAATCGAAACCTCATCTCTGGATACCCCCATAGATGCAAGACCTAATTCAATTGCTTCTTCTACTGTTTTTGCTTCCTGTTCAATAGACTTTTTCATATTCTAATCACCGTCTTTCCGTTTTTCGGGACGAAATTTTCTCTTTAATGATATTTCTGCTGAACCACAGCTGCTGCAGCACTGCAATAATGTTATTCACAATCCAGTACAAGCCAACGCCGGCCGGCATCATAAAGCAAAAATAACCTGTCATTAAAGGCATAATTGTCATCATGCTTTTATTCATGGATGCTGCCTGATCCTGTCCTTCCATGCTGGGCTGTCCCATCATAGAAACCTTACTGGTTAAAAAGGTTGTTGCGACTGCCAAAATAGGAATGATCCACAAAATATTAAATTGAGTAAACTGAGGAGTTTGTGCTAAATCCAGCCCCAAAAAAGTAAAATCAATGGATTGCAATCCTTTCGGGACAATATCTCCCAACTTTTGAATGACCTCAGGCGTCATCTTATTTGCAATTTTAATTTCGTTCATCATCAAAAGATTTGTGGTAGAAACGTCGATTTTCCACTGCATTGTTTCTACAATTTTTCTGATGGTATCCACACTCAGACCCATGATATAAGTCATCGGTCGGTTAATGACCCGATACAGCGCAAAAATAATGGGAAACTGAATCAGCATCGGCAAACACCCGGCAGCGGGATTGACATGATGCTCTTCATAAAGCTTCATTGTTTCTTTTTGCAGCTTTTCTTTGTCATTTTGATACTTTTTATTTAGTTTTGCAAGCTCCGGCTGAAGCTTTCTCGTTTCCTCCATTGATTTTTGCTGTTTGATGGTCAACGGCAAAATCAACAGCTTTGTACATAAGGAAAACAAAATAATTGCCAGACCGTAGTTATCCGCAAACTGATAGATAAATTTTAAAACCGGTCCCAGCACAGGCGCCAAAAACGCCAACGCATTCATCATAGATAACTCCATTCCGCCTTGCTTTTCTGTCCTTTCTCTTATCCGCAAGGCAAAAAATGATAAGAGCCGCAATCCGAAACCAAATCATACGGATAAGGCATGTCCTCTATTTTACGGGGTCATATCCGCCTTTGCAAAAGGGGTTGCACCGTATGATTCTTTTCACCGCCATCCATCCGCCCTTCCATGCGCCGTATTTTGTAATGGCTTCTATCGCATATTCAGAACAGGTGGGACGAAATCTGCAGCACGGTTTTTTTAAAGGAGAAAGATACTTTCGATATCCTCGGATCATCCAAATCAAACACTTTTTCATAGTTCTTTCATCAATCCGCAGGAAGAAAACAAAGAGACCATGGACTTTTGAATCTGATAAAAATCAGCATTTGCCGCTCTTCCTCTCGCTACAATCACAATCTGGTATCCCCGGCAAAGCTTCTCCTCCATCAGCCTGTAATTCTCTTTAATCAATCTGCGGACTCGGTTCCTGACAACGGCACAGCCGACTTTTTTACTCACTGTAATTCCAATCAAATTTTCCTGTTCCCGCCGTTTCCGATAATATACCACCAAATAAGCATTTGCCTTTGACGGAGCAGACCGATACATTCTTTGAAACTGAAAATTTTGATTCATTACCGACGTATACCGCATGCAGTGACTCCCCAACAGAGGATGGAAAAAAGACCACCGGGTGGCCTTTTGTATCTCCCCTTGCTTTTTTCTTGCCCTATGCAGACAATTTTGCTCTGCCCTTTAATCTTCTGCGAGCCAAAACCTTTCTGCCGTTCGCAGTTCTCATTCTTTTTCTGAAACCATGCTCTTTGCTTCTCTGCCGTTTCTTGGGTTGATATGTTCTTTTCATCTATTTTACACCTCCTTGAAAAAAATAACAAGTTCAAGTCCCTTTTTACAAGGGATACAAAATTGATTATACTGTATTTTATAGGGATTTGTCAATACAATTTTGAAAAATTTCCTTAAAAAATCAAAAAAAATTCATTTCACAGGATTTTTTTAATCATTTTTGCTTGCCAATTGACAATTTTTTTGATATAATATGATAGGTATGAGTATGTCATTTAAAACTATGAGAGGGGGGTAACGAATGGAAGACCTGCAAAAAATATGGGAAAGAGTTCTGGCTATTTTAAAAGACGAGCTTTCTGAAATTGCATATAAGACATGGTTTCTTTCTCTTTCTCCGTTAGAGTGCAGAGACAACGTTTTTTTATTATCCGCCCCCAATGAAATTCATCAGAACATGATTACAGGAAAATATCTTCCTTTGCTTCAGAGCGCCGTTGAAATGGCGTCTGATCAGGATCTGACCGTCCAGGTCATTCTGCAGGAAGAATATGTCCCCAATGTGCAGCAAAAGCATCATCTGCACAGCAGCAATCTGAACCCCAGATATACCTTTGAAGAATTTGTTGTGGGTGAAAATAATAAATATGCCCACGCTGCCTGCCTGGCAGTCGCGGAAAAACCCGCCGAAGTCTATAACCCCTTATTTTTATACGGGAACTCCGGCTTGGGGAAAACCCATTTAATTCATTCCGTCGGTCATTATATTTTAGATCATAATCCGAATGCAAGGGTGCTGTACGTAACCAGTGAAAAGTTTACCAATGACCTGATTAATTCCATTAAGGACGGAAGAAATGAAGAATTCAGAACCATTTACCGTTATGTCGACGTATTAATGATTGACGATATTCAATTTATCTCCGGTAAGGTGCGGGCACAGGAGGAGCTGTTTCATTGTTTTAACACATTATACGACGCAAACAAACAAATTATTTTTACCAGCGACCGGCCTCCCAAAGAAATTGCCGTGCTGGAGGATCGGGTCAGGAATCGCTTTGAAAGCGGTCTTTTAATGGATCTGCAGCCTCCCGATTTTGAAACAAGAGTCGCCATTTTAAGAAAAAAGGCACAGTCTAATAATATTGAAATTCCGGATGATATGATTGATCTTGTTGCCCATACGATTAAATCCAATATTCGTGAACTGGAAGGGGTTTTAAAGAGGATCCATGTGTTAAAAACTTTATCTCACGAACCTATTACGGAAGATACGGTTACCAATATTTTAAGAGACTTTTTTCACAGCGGAGAAGATACGGTGCTCTCCAATCAAGAAGTACTCAAAGAAGTATCCCGGTATTTTAATATTCCGCAGGAAGAGATTCTTTCCAAAAAAAGAACCAAAGAAATTGCTTATATTCGTCAAATCGCCATGTATCTTTGCAGAGAGATTGTGGGAGATTCTTTAAAAGAAGTAGGCGAATTTTTTGGAAAGCGGGATCACTCCACCGTAGTACACGCCTGCGATAAAATTGAGGCGGAAATGAAAAAGGACATCGAGCTGCAAAATACAATCGTAGATTTAACAAAAAATATTAAACACAGCGGATAAAGTTATCCACCTACTTTTCCACAATTGTGGATGAGTGCAATGTGCATAATTTGTGAATAAACAAGGGTGTTTTAAAGTTATTCTTTTTTGTTCACAGTGGCTGTGAACGGGGAAATCCGCTTGTTTTTTGTCGTTTTTCCTCTTTTCCACAAATCCACAGCTCCTACTACTACTATTTTTTATTTTATTTATTTTTTTCTATATTGCAAAAGCAAAAATTCAATTTGGAAAGGCGGTTATCTTATGAAATTTTCATGCAATAGAGAAATGCTGAACGAAATTGTTTCAAATGTACAAAAATCAGTCAGTACAAGAAGTAATGTTCCTGTGTTAGAGGGGATTTTATTGGAAGCCGCCGCAGACGGAACATTAAAATTATTTGGGAATGATCTGGATCTGGCAATGGAAAGTCAAATGACGGTATCGGTTGCAGAACCGGGCAGCGTAGTGATTAATGCCAGATTTTTCGGGGATGTTTTAAGAAAATTGGAAGACAGCCAATTTTATTTTCAGGCAGATCAGGATTGTAATATTAAAATCAAATGCGGGAATACGGAATTTTCTGTTATGGGAATTTCCTCTCATGAGTTTCCTGAGATCCCCCCCGTGGAGGAAAAGGATTCCTTCTCCATTCCTGATAAAGTACTGAAAAATATGATTAAAAATACCATTTATGCCGTTTGCCTGGATGAAAATAAGGTTGCCCTTACCGGTTCTTTGTTTGAAATAGAAAACGGCGTGCTTTCTATCGTGTCGGTTGACGGATACCGTCTGGCGCTGAGAAAAGAGAAGCTGGAGCAGCCCTGCCGGGATCAATCCTTTATTATTCCTTCCAAGGTACTCAATGAAGTGATGAAAATTTTAAAGGATAGCGATCATAACGTAAAAATCGGTATCTCTGAAAATAAAGTACAATTTGAAATTGAAAATTACAAATTAATCAGCAGATTGTTAGAAGGAGAATTTTTAAATTACAAGCAGATTTTGCCGGCACAGGGAAAATTAAAGGTGGCGGCAAATGTGAAAAAACTGACAGATTGCCTGGAAAGAGCAGCTTTAATGATTGGCAATGAAAATACAAAATATCCGGTTCGGCTTTCCATTAAAACGGATTTAATTCAAGTCAGCTGTATTTCCCGCTACGGGAAAATGGCAGATAACGCTCCCGCGGTAACCCAAGGAGACGATCTTGAAATTGGTTTTAATTACCGTTATTTGCTGGATGCGTTAAAAGCCTGCGAATGTGAAACGGTGATGATGGAATTCGGAACGCCCCACAGCCCCTGTATTATGAAGCCGGAGGAGGGGGACGGGTTCATTTACCTGGTGCTCCCCGTAAAGATGAAGGATTGAACACCGTAAAAATTACCGGCGATTATATTCTGTTGGGGCAATTATTGAAGGTGAGTCAGTTTGCAGAGCATGGGGGCGCTGCAAAAGTGATGATCCAGCAGGGTGAGGTTCAGGTGAACGGAGAAACCGTGTTGCAGCGGGGAAAGAAGATTGTACCGGGAGATGAAATAACAGTCTGCGGGCAGGCCATTCTGGTGCAGCGGGAACAGGAATGATTGTCAATCAGCTTGTATTAAATCACTTTCGTAATTATGAAAGTCAGAAAATTGAATTTTCTCCCGGTGTTAATGTATTATACGGCAACAACGCCCAGGGAAAAACCAATATTTTAGAAGCAATTTATCTGTTTTCTAACGGAAAATCACATCGAGGCGTCAAGGATAAGGAATTGGTTCAATTCGGGCAGGAAACCGGCAACGTCACTTTGTTTTTTGACGCATATGAACGGGAAAACAGAGGAGAAATGGAATTTTACCAGGGAAAACGAAAGAAAATTCGTTTAAACGGTGTTGCATTGAAGCAAATGAGCCGGATGATCGGATATTTTCAAGCAGTTTTGTTTTGTCCTGAGGATTTATATTTGATTAAAGGCGGGCCGGGGGAACGAAGACGGTTTATAGACAGTGCAATCAGCCCGTTGAAAGCAAATTATTTTCATGCGTTATTGCAATATCAAAAAATTGCAGAGCAAAAAAATAAGCTGCTTCGTCAGATGAACGAATTTCCGCAGCTAAGGGAAAGTCTGGACGTATGGAATGAAAAAATGAGCGAAGCCGGCGCAAGAATTATGATTTATCGGGCAGCATTTTTAAAAAAGCTCAATGAGCTTTGCGGTCAGATCTATGAAGAAATGACAGACGGAAAAGAGCGGCTGCAGCTGCGGTATAAGCCCAATGCGGAAGTAATGCTGACGGATGAGGCGTCGGTAAAAGAGCAGCTTATGATCCTGTTAGAACAGGGAAAAATCAGAGAAATGGCTGCTATGATGAGCCTGACAGGACCCCATCGGGATGAAATAGAGTTTTATATTAACGGCGCTCAGGTGAAGCAGTTTGCGTCTCAAGGACAGCAGAGAACTACGGTGCTGGCGATGAAAATTGCGCAGATTGAATTGGTCAAGCAATCCATCGGAGAATATCCGGTGCTGCTGTTAGATGATATTTTATCGGAGCTGGACAAAGGAAGACAGCGGTTCTTTATGGAGCAGCTGCGGTGCGAGCAGGTGATTATGACCTGTACGGATGCCTATGCCATGGAACGGGGCGGTCAAAAGAGCTTTTACTGTGTAAAAAACGGGATCGTGACAAAGGAGTAGTGCGATGTACCTTCATTTGGGGCAAAATGTTGTGGTGAGTGATCAAACGGTCATTGCTGTGCTGGATATGGACAATACTACAATATCGAAAATTACCAAGGAATTTTTGAAGGGTGCTGAAGAAGAGGGGTTTGTGGTAACAGTATCGCAGGATTTGCCGAAATCCTATGTGATTTGTGAAGAAGGAGGACGGAATAAGGTATATATTTCTCCGATTTCTTCTTCCACTTTGCTGAAAAGGGCAACCCAGGGAAAAATGTTGGAATTTGAGAAAAAAGAGTAATGCAATAATGGGAGGAATCACAAGTATGTCGATTACAGAGACTACAAATCATTATGACGAATCGCAGATTCAGGTGCTGGAAGGCCTGGAGGCGGTAAGAAAAAGACCGGGGATGTATATCGGGAGTACTTCTTCTGCCGGGCTGCACCACCTGGTATATGAAATTGTGGATAACAGTATTGATGAAGCGCTTGCAGGATATTGTACGCATATTGAAGTTACGATTGAACCGGATAATTCTATTACCGTATGCGATAACGGGCGCGGAATCCCGGTAGGCATCCAGCCGCAGACCGGTCTGCCTGCCGTGGAGGTAGTTTTTACAATATTGCATGCCGGCGGAAAATTCGGCGGAGACGGGTATAAGGTATCCGGCGGATTGCACGGAGTAGGTGCTTCGGTTGTAAATGCGTTAAGTGAGCATTTGGAGGTTGAGGTACACGACGGGGAACAGATACACCGGCAGGAATATGCCCGGGGTACGGTGACTATGCCCTTAACTGTGATTGGAAAGACTGACCATACCGGTACTAAAGTTCACTTTAAGCCGGACGGTGAAATTTTTGAAACCTTAGTATATGATTATAATATCTTGCTGAACCGATTGCGGGAACAGGCCTTTTTAAACCGGGGTATTCGGATTACTTTGACTGACAACCGGGAAGAAGAGCCGAAGAGTGAAAGTATGATGTATGAAGGCGGCATTTGCTCTTTTGTGGAATATAAAAACCGGCGCAGCAATCCCTTGCATGAACAGGTCATTTACATGGACGTGGAAAAGGATGACTGTGAGGCAGAGGTTGCCATGCAGTATAACGATTCCTATAAAGAAATGATCATCAGCTTTGCCAATAACATTCATACCGTAGACGGCGGTATGCACGAAACCGGTTTTAAAAGCGCCTTAACAAGAGTGCTAAACGATTATGCGAAAAAAAGAGGATTTGTGAAAGAAAATGAGCAGCCGTTAAGCGGTGACGATGTGCGGGAAGGATTAACGGCGATTATCAGTGTAAAGGTAAAAGAAGCGCAGTTTGAAGGGCAGACCAAAACAAAGCTTGGAAATTCCGAGGTACGCAGCTTGGTAGAAACCATGATGAACGATAAGTTCAGTGCTTTTTTGGAGGAAAATCCTGCGGTAGCAAAAACGATTGTGGAAAAGTGTATTTCTGCCTCCCGTGCAAGAGAGGCGGCACGGAAAGCAAGAGAAGCTACCAGAAGAAAATCTCCGCTGGAAAGCAATCAAATGCCGGACAAGTTGTTTGACTGCCATGAAAGAGACAACACCAAAACAGAAATTTACATCGTAGAGGGTGACTCCGCAGGAGGTTCCGCAAAAGGAGGAAGAGACAGTAACTATCAAGCCATCCTTCCTTTGTGGGGAAAAATGCTAAACGTAGAAAAATCAAGAGTGGATAAGGTATACGGGAATGAAAAACTGCTGCCGGTCATTTCTGCTTTGGGAGCCGGGATCGGCAGTGAATTTGATATTTCTAAGCTGAGATACGATAAAATTATTATTATGGCCGATGCGGACGTAGACGGTGCTCATATTCAAACGTTGCTTTTGACCTTCTTTTTCCGCTTTATGCCAAAACTGATTGAAGAAGGACATGTTTATCTGGCAAAGCCGCCTCTTTATAAATTATCCCGGGGCAAGAAATCCAAGGTAGCGTATTCCGATGAAGAGCGGGATCAGATCAGTGAAGAATTTAAAAACGGCGATGAGTCTGCGAAAGTAGAAATCAGCCGGTATAAAGGTCTGGGTGAGATGGACCCGAAGGAGCTGTGGGAAACCACCATGAATCCGGAGCATAGAATTTTATTGCGGGTTACTTTAGAAGACGCAGTAGCTGCGGATGAAACCTTTTCAACCCTTATGGGAGACGAAGTAGAGCCAAGAAAAAAATTCATCGATGAAAACGCAAAATACGTTGTCAATCTTGATGTTTAAGTAGGAGTAAGCTATGAAAAAATCAAACTATGAAAATAATGATACTCATTTTTTAGAGCATCTTGAAAATCAAACCATTGTTGATGTAGATATTGAAAAAAGAATGAAGGAAGCGTTCATTGACTATGCAATGTCTGTTATCATCAGCCGTGCATTGCCGGATGTAAGAGACGGATTAAAGCCGGTGCACAGAAGAATTTTATATTCCATGTATGAGGAGCATTTAACGTCTGACCGTCCCTTCTTTAAGTCGGCAACAACCGTTGGTAACGTGATCGGTCGGTATCATCCCCATGGGGATGCGTCCGCTTATGACGCTCTGGTTCGTATGGCGCAGGATTTTTCACTGCGATATCCGCTGATTGACGGTCACGGGAACTTTGGCTCCATTGACGGGGATCCCCCTGCTGCATACCGTTATACAGAAGCCAGAATGAGCAAAATTGCCAACGAGCTTTTGGCGGATATTGATAAGAACACGGTTGATTTTATTCCGAATTTCGATGAAAAACGGAAAGAACCTGTGGTACTTCCTACCAGAATTCCGGTTCTTTTGGTAAACGGCTGCTCCGGAATTGCAGTCGGTATGGCAACGAATATTCCTTCTCACAATTTAAGGGAAGTGATTCAGGGAGCCATTGCCCAGATTGAAAATCCGGATATTACCGTAGATGAATTAATGGAATATATCAAAGGACCAGACTTCCCTACAAAAGGAACTATTATGGGCAGGAACGGGATCCGGAGCGCTTATGAAACCGGCCGGGGCAAGATTGTTGTCCGTGCAAAAACGGAGATCATCGAAAGCAAAAAAGACGGACGGTATTCCATTGTTATCAGTGAAATTCCTTATCAGCTGAAGAAAAGCGATTTGGTAAAATCCATTGCGGAAATGGTAAAGGACAAGAGAATTGACGGAATCGCAGATATTCGGGATCTTTCGTCCGACCGGGTTGGATTAAAAATCATGATTGATTTAAAACGGGACGCCAACCCTCAGATTGTATTGAATCACTTATATAAATATACCCGGCTGCAGGATAGCTTTTCGATTAATATGTTGGCAATTGTAGACGGAAAGCCGAAGGTACTGACCTTAAAAGAAATTCTGCATAATTATATCAAATTTCAAGAAGAAATTGTTACCCGCAGAACAGAATACGATTTGAAAAAAGCACTGGAACGGATGCACATTTTAGAAGGGTTAAAAATTGCGATTGATCATATTGATGAAGTAATTGCAATTATCAGAAGCTCTTATGATGACGCAAAGGAACGGTTAATGGCACGGTTCCAATTTTCTCCCATTCAAGCGCAAAGCGTACTGGATATGAGATTGGTTCAGCTGCAGCGGCTGAACGGAGAAAAAATCAATGCGGAATATGATGAGTTAAAAGCAAAATCAGAGGAATATCAAAAAATTCTTTCTGATGAAGGGCGCCTGTTAGAGGTTATCAAAGAAGAATTAACTGCGATTGCGGAAAAATACGGAGATGACCGTTTAACCGGGATTGAAGCGGCAATTGACGATGTGGATTATGAAGATTTAATTGCTGTGGAGGATAATGTCTTTACCATTACTCATTTTGGTTATATTAAAAGGCTGTCCACTGATACGTATAAAAATCAAAAGCGCGGCGGGAAAGGAATCATGGGATTAAGCACCCGGGAAGAGGATTTTGTAAAGGATTTATTTGTTGCTTCTACGCATGATTATATCCTGTTCTTTACCGATCGGGGCAGAATGTATCACTTGAAAGGATATCAGATTCCGGAAGCCGGCCGTCATGCAAAGGGAACGCCGATTGTGAATTTGATTCCCATTGAGCCGGATGAAAAAATTACGGCGGGGATTCACATTTCTCAATTTGAGGAAGGCAAATACTTGTTAATGGCGACGAAAAACGGAGTTGTGAAGAAGACGCCGTTAATTCAATACGGTTCCTTGCGTAAAGGTGGCTTGATTGCAATTTCGCTGGATGAAGGCGACGATTTAATTAATGTAAAACTGACAGACGGTACCAACACAATGCTGTTGGGTACCCATCAGGGAATGTCGATTAAATTTGATGAGCAGGATGTCCGTCCCATGGGCAGAACTGCCCGTGGGGTAAGGGGAATTAAATTAAAACCGGAGGATTATGTGATCGGAATGGCTCGGGTGTCAGAGGAAGGAACTCTTTTGACCGTAACCGAAAACGGGTATGGAAAACGAACCGGTTTTGAGGAATACCGTGATCAAAGCCGTGGCGGCATGGGCATTACCACCTATAAGATTACAGAAAAAACAGGTCAGTTAGTAGGAATGGAAACGGTAACGCCGCAGGATGATATTATGCTGATTAATACCGAAGGGGTTATTATCAGAATGTCCGCAGCGGATATCAGCGAATATAAGAGATCGACGCAAGGGGTACGCCTGATTAAAATGGATGAAGGAATTAAGGTAGTATCTATGGCAATTACCGACCATGAAGAGGAAGAAGAGTCTGCAGAAGAGGAGACGCAACCGCCTCAGATTATCGAAGAACCAATTGAATAACGAATCCGTAAAAAAGGAAAACCTGGCGTTAGCGGGTTTTCCTTTTTCTGTAATTTTATATGGAAAGGTTGACAAATGAGCAAAAATGATGTATAGTTATAAGATAGCAGCAAAAAAATCATGATAGAAACGGAGGATGAGAATTGTCATGATGAAAGTAAAAACAGTCGGTATGACAGTATTTCTTTTTCTTTTTATGTGCATCTCTTTTCAGGCTGCCGCTCAAGAAAATGAAATTTATTATGAAGAATACGGAGTTTGGTTTGATTCTTCCACTCAAACCGTAACTAAGGTAGAGGAATCGGTAAAGGAATTGAATCTGCCGGAGCAAATTGACCGGAAAAAGGTTGTAAAAATTGGAGAAAAAGCGGCGTATGACCACCAGAATTTAAAAAAGGTCACATTGCCGGATTCTGTTACAGCCATTGAAACCCAGGCATTTGCCGGGTGCGAAAATTTAGAAAGTGTTGTATTATCCAACCAAATTGAAGAAATCGGAAAAGAAGCGTTTATTCAATGTAAAAAATTAAAGGAAATCAAATTGCCGGATTCGTTAAAAGTGATTCACGAAAGTGCGTTTTTAGGTTGCAGTAAGCTAGAAAAGGTAGTGTTACCGCAAGAAATTGCAACCGTCGGTGAAGGAGCTTTTTCCTATTGTGAACACTTGACTGAAATTACTGTGTCAGAAAAAAATAAAAATTACAGCAGTCAGGATGGGGTTTTGTTTAATGGGGATCAGACCAAGCTGCTGCAATATCCTATCGGAAAGCAGGCGTCCTCTTATCAAATTTCGGAAACGGTGCAGGAAATCGGAAACGGCGGGTTTGCTTACAGTCACCTGAAAAATGTATCCTTTCCTTCCGGCTTGAAGAAAATCGGGGAATTTGCCTTTTTTGATTGTGATATTGTGGAAGCCATTCATGTGCCGGAGGGTGTAACGGCAATCGGAAAAGAAGCGTTCGCCTGGTGCGACCGATTGGAGGAAATCACTTTGCCGAACGGCATTTCCTCTTTAGAATACGGGCTATTCTGGTACAGTAAAAATTTATCCCGGATTACTCTTCCCGGTTCTTTACGGGTAATAGACGCATATGCATTTTCACGGTGTGAAAAGCTGCAGGAGCTGACGCTGCCGGACGGTGTTACCTCTCTTGGTGAGGAAAGCTTTGCTTACTGTACGGGACTAAAAAAAATCTCTTTGCCTGTTTCTTTGCAAACAGTAGGAAAAAAGGCCTTTTTACAGTGTACCGGGTTAGGAATAATGACCGTGAAAAACGGAGCTGCTGTATTTGAAAGCAGTTCATTAGAGGGGTGCGGTGCGATCTCCTTCTTTACACCGGAGCATTCACTGATGCAGCAATTTGCTGCGGATCGGGGAGACGCTTGGGAAAAGATTGTAGTGGTGACGCTGCAAGGAAAGGAGCTGTCTTTTGATCAGCCCCCTGTCACAAGATACGATAGAACCTTAGTTCCTGTGAGAGCAATTTTTGAGGCGATGGGAGCGGAGGTTTCCTGGGATGAGGAAAGCCAAACGGTAACCGCTTCCCGTAACGGGATCACTCTTTCACTGCAAATCGGTAACCAAACCATGACGAAAAACGGAGAAACCATTGTACTGGATGTACCCGCATTGCAGGTAAATGACAGAACGGTTGTGCCTGTCCGTGCGGTAGCGGAAGGATTCTCCTGTGATATTTATTGGGAGGAAGAAACCCAAACCGTTTCTATTTGGGAAAAAGAAATATAAAAAAACAAAGGGGATGAAATCAGAGATATTTCATCCCCTTTTTGATAAAGCTAATTTTCTATCTTGGAATGCAGGTGATCTTTATAAAAGAAAGGGCCTACTTCCAACAGCTTTTTTTGATAAGCAGAAGGAGTATGATCCGTCTTTTTTTTGAACCAGTTGGAAAAATAATGGGAGTCGCAAAAATCCAGCTCGGAGGAAATCTCCTTCATGCTTTTTCCCATGTCCAGCTGCATAATTACATTATTCAATAGCGTTCTTTGAATATGCTCGTTCAAGGAAAATCCAAAATCAGATTTGAATTTTTTGAGCAGCATATATTCGCTGCACCGGCAAGCCTGAGCAATCTCCTTGATGGTAAGGGATACCCGAAGATTATTTTGAATATAGGAAAAAACAGTTTCATATTTTAATCCAAATTTAAAAATATGATTCAGCTTTTGCTCCGGCACAAACTGAAAAAAATTAAAAATGGTGTTATAAATATAATTATGATAGGGCAAAAGCGAATAAACATTTTCCAATTTCTCCATTTCGCGAAAGGGCGGCGCAAGCTGCGGCGACCATGGGAGGGTTAAAATTTTCCCGCCGGTTAATAAAAAAATATCCTGTACATGATATAAATTAATATTAAAATGAAGGTAAAATTTATTCAGCTTTTCCGGACAGTAAAAATGATAGTTTTGTTTGGAAGGCAAAAGGTAGATATTTCCCGGCATAAGTGGAGTTACATGATCCTCCTGACGAATTTCTCCGTATCCATCCTCTATAAAATACAGACGGTTATAATACCGGGGAGCGTCATAAAAGTTCCACTTCGGCGTACCGAAGAAATACCCATGTTCCCCCATTTCAATATTTAAGTTGTTAAAGAGGGAACCGAAGTATTTAGAGTAGTGCGTAGAAAAAAACGGTTTGGTTGGCATAAAAACACACCTTTTCATATATTTTTTCTATTTACATTTATTTTTATTTATATTATACTATAATTGATCAATTTTTTCAACTGGTTTATGGTTTTTTTAAAAAATAAAAATGGAAAGGGTGATGAAAATTGAAAAGAACAGGAATTATTATTGCGATGTTGGTGTGTTTTTTGATGTTGTTTCCTACCTGTTGCTTTGCAGAGCGGGAGGAACTGACTACGGTAAAGGAATGGGTGGATGAAATAACTCTCCGGGAAGGAAAGTATCCCTATTATAATCCGAGTGGATTTTCCTTACAAGGGGGGAAGGCGGTCTATGACAGCAAGATTCTGATTTCCAATACAAGAAATGAAAACGGTACTTATTATAACGGTATCTTTCAAATTCATGTAGGGTTTCAGGAAGGGGATCAGCTGGATCATCAAGCATTGTTCTCCTTTGGTGTACCGGCAGCAAAAGTGAGTGCAAGCGGGGAAGCCCTGGCATACAATTTAAAGGAGGATGCCTGGTATCAGGTACGGGTTGAGCTGGATTTGGATCAGTTTCGATATCGGGTTACCTTAAAGGATGCGGAAAATGCCTTAATTAAGCAATCCAACTGGGCAAATATTCCGGCAAGTACCAAAATTAATTATAATAATTCTTCCTTTGTCAGTATTCGTATGATGAAGGGTGATGAAAACAGCGAGCGCATCACAAAGATGAAGGATATGATTCTTTCTACCGCAAAAACCTATTATGCTGTCAGCGCATCTATTGCAGGCAGCGGAACGGTTTCCTGCGGCGATACCGGGATTGGCGGAGAGACAGCGGCAGAAATAGAAAGTGGAAAGCGTGCGGAAATACACTTTACTCCTGCCGATGAGAATACGGAACTAAAAAGCGTTTTGGTAAACGGCGAGGATCAAACCGCATTGGTACAAAACGGTATTCTGACATTGGACAATCTATCTGCAGATCAGGCTCTGACCGTTACCTTTGGAACAAAAGAAAAAACGGAGCCTACGGTTTCTTCCGATACTGTAATCAACGGCAATTATCAGCCGGCGGGAGCGGATGAGGCAGTTCCTGCTGCAATGATGTACAGTAAAATTAATCTTGGCTACGGATATTCCGTTTCCGGTGCAAGTGTTTCCCTGGTTGACCTGGAAAGCGGAAACCAAATGCAGCTGCCGGTTACCCAATGGACGGCAAACGGTAATTGGGGCATTCGGATATATGGGAAAGGATTGCAGACAGGCGAGAATTATTCCATGCAGTCTGTTATTACTTATGAAAAGGAGGGCGAAACCGAGCAAGCTTTCGGAGATGTACAAGATTTTACGATGAACAAGTAATAAAATTTGACCGAAAAAAGGAGAGAATGCAATGAAACGTTATTTGGCTCTATTGTTGGCATGCCTTCTGATCCTCTCCTGCCTGACTGTGACGGTAGCAGGGGCAGATGGAGTTGCAGTATTTGAAGACAATGCAGAAACAACCATTACGGGAGAAGACGGAAAATGGCCTTACAAAAAAATTTCCGGATTTTCCTTAACCGGACAGAAGGTAATTATGGAGAGTGATTTTTCCATCTCCAATACCTCCGAAACCCCTCAGATTTTTCAGATTCATGCCGGATTTTCCAATGAAACCATTTCTAATGCCTTTGTGAGCTTATTTAGCTTTGGTATGCCTGCAGCGGCGACCGGCAGTAAGGAAGAGCTGGGCGTTAATTTTTCGGAGGATACCTGGTACCATGTTCGCTTGGATTTGAATCTGGTGGCCAGTACCTATCAGGTAACCTTAAGCGACAGTACCGGGAAGGAAATCAAAAAGTCGGAAGAAGCAGAATTCCCTGCAAACAGCAAGGGGCTGCTGTACCCGGGTGCTTCTCTGGTTGGATTCCGGATTATGCGAGGCTCCAATAAAGGAGAGCATACGCTGAAAATGAAAAATATGCGTGTGGCTTACCTTCCGGAGGAAAGCATGCCCTCTATTGTTGATTTGAAAATCAGCGGAAAGCCTTATGTTGGGGAAGAGATCTATGCAAAATATAGCTTTAACGCTTATCCCGGTGAGGGAGAAAGTCAGTACCAGTGGTATGTAAGCGACAGCAAGGACGGATCCTATACCGCCATAGACGGAAAAACGTCAAAGGAGCTTACTCTGACAGAAGATCTTTTAGGAAAATATATTAAGATTGAAGTTACGCCGAAAAACATAAAGGGAGAAACGGGAACGGCTGTAATGTCTGTTCCCATTGGCGTGGTGGCAAAGCCGGATGAGGACTATATCGGTGTGGTAGTATATTCTCATGAAGATGAAACGGAATATACCGGACAGGCGGGCGCATGGCCTTACCTGGGAATTGACACCTTCAGCACCCCGATTTTAAGCGATAATGTATTGTTAAATACCGACCTGAAGCTGGGAACCGGCGGAACCGGACATACCGGAGATTTAGCGTTGATTTCTCTGGGCTTTACCGATGATAACGGAGCGCGCGGATTCTCTCATACCATTAAAGTAACCATTCAGCAGGTGAAGGCGGATAACGGAAATTCCTTCTCGGAATTTACCGAAGGAGAATGGTATCGCATTTCCATTAAAATGGACATTGCAGCGCAAACCTATCAGGCAAGCGTATATGACGCCGGCGGCACATTAAAGGGAACCAGTCCGGAACGGGCTTTGGTGATTCCGAAAGGAGTGGATAAAAACAGTCTTGCTTTTATGGGCGCCCGTATTATGCGTGCGACCGATAAGGCAGCTCACAGCATTGCGGTGAAAAACGTTACCGTTTCTTACATCCCGCTGCCTACCGCTCCGGAAGCAAAGGATGTTTCCATTGCAGGAAATGCAGTCATCGGACAGAAAATTACAGGACAGTATACCTTCCTGGATGTGAATAACGATAAAGAAGAAGGAAGCTCCTACCGCTGGCTGAGAAGCAGTACAGAGGACGGAGAATATCAGCCTGTTGCCGGAGCCACCGGTCGGGAATATGAAATAACAGAAGCAGACCAGGATCAATTTATTAAATTTGAAGTAACGCCGAAAACCAATGTGGTGCCCAAAGAAGGTGCGGCAGTTGTCAGCGAAGCCATTGCCGGTCCCACAGCCCCTGCAGCGTCTGCAGTTGCAATCAAGGGGAAAGCGGTTGAAGGGGAAGAATTAACCGCTGTTTACCGTTATAGCGATAAAAACAACGACCCGGAGGGTGAGACGGTGATTTCCTGGCTGCGCAGCGTCAATGGCGGCGAATATCAGGAAGTCGGAACAGGGGAAACCTATACCTTGACTGCTCAGGATATTGGAACAAAGCTGAAAATTCGTGTTACGCCGGTGAGCATTCACCAGCCCTCTCAGGGTGCGGCGGTAGAATCTTCTGAAATGACAGGTCCGTGCCGCCCGATTGCTAAGGATGTTGCAATCGAAGGCGTTGCGGCGGTAGATCAGCTGCTGACGGCAAGCTATACCTTTGAAGATCCCAACGGATTTGATCAAGCCGGAGAAAGCTATCAATGGTATATCAGTTCTCAGGCAGACGGAACCTATACGCCGATTGATCGGCAAACGGAGAAAACCTACCGGATTGCTGCCGGAGATATGGGAAAATATATTAAGGTTGGCGTGACTCCGAAAAAAACAGAACAACCGACGGAGGGAGAAGAATCCCTTTCCGCTCCTATCGGACCCATCGGGGAAAAGGTTGCGGCAGCGGCGCCGGAGGCCAGAAATGTGGTTATTGAAGGAATGCCCTATGCCGGACAGACCTTGACCGGGAAATATACCTATTATGATATTAATGAAGACCCTGAAGAGGGAACCACCGTTCGTTGGCTGCAAAGCAGCACAGAGGACGGAACCTACTCCCCCATTGAAGGAGCACAAAGCGATCAGCTGGTTGTAACGGCACAGCTTTTAGGAAAATATATTAAGTTTGAAGTAACGCCCCGGAGCAATGTTGAACCGAAGGAGGGCGCAGCTGTATCCAGCAGTCCGATGAAAATTCAGGCGGCCAATACTTTTTATGTAGCGCCTGACGGATCTGATGAAAACGACGGAAGCAAGAACGCCCCCTTCTTAACCATTGAGCGGGCGCGGGATGCAATTCGTGATTTGAAAAAAGCATCCGGCTTGCCGGAGGGCGGCATTACCGTATATTTGCGCGAGGGTCAATATCGGCTTTCCAAGACTGTAACCTTTACAGAGGAGGATTCCGGAACAGCAGAAGCGCCGATTCGTTACCGTGCATACCGGGATGAAAAGGTTGTGTTAAACGGCGGAGTTTCCTTAAACGGAACTGATTTTGCGGCGGTTTCTTCCGATATTGCTGCAAGACTGCCTTCAGCAGATGCCAAGAGAAATGTAATGCAGTATGATTTAAAGACGGCAGGGATCACCGATTACGGTAAAATTTATCCCCAGGGGGCAGTTCCTACCAACCTTTATGAAGACGCAGTTGGACCGGGGGCTCCGGAGCTGTTTGTAAACGGTTCCAGAATGACCTTGGCAAGATATCCGAACGAAGGGTATACAACGATTAAAAAGATTATTGATCAGGGCGATTATACCCGGATGTGGGAAGATGATAAAAAATCCGACCCGGACTATGTGCCGGAGGATCAAAGACATTATCCCCCTCACGGCGGCATATTTGAATATTCCGACAATCGGGTAGAAAAATGGGCAAGCTATGACGATGTATGGCTGCGCGGCTATTTTGGTCAGGACTGGGCAAGCGCTCAGGTTGCACTGAAGTCGGTTGATAAATCAGCCAAAACCATTTCCACCGTTCACGCCAGCACCTATGCGTATAAGCAAGGCAAACGGTACTATTATATGAATGTACTGGATGAGCTGGATGTGCCGGGCGAATGGTATCTGGATCGCTCCACCGGAATGCTGTATCTCTACCCCAACGTTGAGAATTTTGACAAGGCAGAGGTGACCTTATCCCTGTTGGAGGATGATCTGATTCACGGAGAAGAGGTTTCTTACCTGACCTTTAAGGGATTGACTGTGGAAGCAGGCAGAGCCAACGGGATTACGCTGCAGGGAGATCATAATACGGTTGACAGTTGTACCGTTACCCAGCTGGCAGGCGGCGGAATTTCCGCTACCGGAAATGAAAATAAAATTATTGGCTGTGAGGTTAGCCATATGGGCGCCTTTGGCGTCAGCGTCACAGGCGGAGACAGAAATACGCTGACCTCTGCCAATAACCTGATTGAGAATTGCTTGATTCATGATTGGGGCATTTTGCAAAGAACGTATCAGTGCGGGATTCATATAAACGGCGTCGGAAACAAGGCAACGCATAACGAATTGTATGAAGCGCCCCATATTGCTATTTTATACGGCGGGAACGAAAACGAAATTTCCTATAATATTATCCACGACGTATGCCAGGAAACAACAGACGCAGCGGCAATTTATTCCGGCCGTGACTGGACAGAGCAGGGCAATAAAATTAATTACAACTATCTGTATCATTTAACCCACGACGTGGCGGCAAGCTTTGGTCCCTTCGGTATTTATTTTGACGATGCCTTAAGCGGTCAGACTGCCATTGGAAATGTACTGGTAGATGTAAAGGACAGAGGCTTCCACATTGGCGGCGGTCGGGATCACACAGTAGAAAACAATCTGTTTATCAACGTGAAATATCCGATCAGCTATGACGATCGCGGCAGAAGCCTGCCCAGTTATTTCGTAGCAAGCATGGATCCTGAAACCGGGAAACTGTGGCAGAGATTAAGAAGCGTTCCGTATACCTCTGATATTTGGAAACAGAAATATCCGACCTTGGCTAAGGTGCTGACCGATCCCAACAGTGATAAGGATAGCATCGACTGGCCGGGGAACCCGTCTTACAGCGTGGTACAAAATAACGTTTCTGTAGACTGTGCGTCGCCGGCAGGATTGATCAGCAATTCGGTTCGTACTTACAGCACGGTTCAGAATAATATCAGCTATAAGGGAGATCCCGGTTTTGTCGATCGGGCAAACGGTGACTATACCTTGTTGTCTGACTCTAAGATATTTACCGATCTGCCTGACTTTAAGCCGATTCCCTTCCGTGAAATCGGTCGGTACGGATATGTCAGCAGTGCGCCAAGCGTATTTGAAGCAGTGATTCAGGGACAGGGCTATGTAGAAAATACCGTTTCTGCTTCTTACCGGTTCTTTGATCCGGAGGGAGACGAAGAAGGAAATTCTACCGTCCGTTGGTACAGCAGCGCTTCTGAGGATGGTGCTTATAGTCCGATTAGCGGCGCAGAAGGAAAAGCTTTATTGATTACGGCTGATTTAGTCGGAAAATATTTAAAATATGAAGTCATCCCCTGTGATGAAACAGGCGTACAGGGAGAAGCGGTTTGGAGTAAGGCAATCTTTGTTACGGTTGATGAAAGCTCCTTCCGTCAGATGATCGAATATGCGGAGGAAGCGTTAAAGAATGCGGTGGAAGGCAGCGATTTAGGTCAATACCCCGCCGGCAGCAAAGCCGAATTGGAAGCTGCCATTGAAAAGGCGAAGAAGTTTTATGAGGGGGAAGGCGGAGATCTGGAGCAGGCAACAGAGGAATTCTCCAAAGCCTACGATCAGTTCCGTGAAAAACAAATTACCTCGGTTTCCGCAGCGGATGAAGCTGTGATTCAGGTTCCTTCCGGTTTGAGCCGGGGAGAGGTCACCCTGAACGGTACTAAATTAACCCTTGGTACAAACGGACAGGAGCTGCCTGAATTCCGGATTATGCTGAAGGGCGGTCAGATTTTACTGGCGTCCGGTTGCAAAATTACACCGGATGATTTGAAAATTGAAGGAATTTTAGACGCTGAGGTAGATTACGAGGCGTGCAAAAAGCTGGTGCTTGGTACCGATCAGACGAAGTTCAGCAAGCCGGCATCTGTGACGGTAGACGGCACTGCCGGAAACTGGCTGTGCCGGATGGAAAACGGTCAGCCGGTGAAGCTCCTTGCGCTTACAGACGACACGTTTGAGGTCAGCGAGGGCGGTGAATATGTCATCGGTAAATTCGGTCCCCGTTCGGACAACGCCGATTTGAAGAGCATTTCGGTCAACGGCAAGGCTGTGCCGAATGTTTCGGCGGACAAAACCTCATATGCATATTTTATCCCTCAAGGAACAACGAAGATTGATGTTACCGCAGAGGCGGCACAGGAAGGTGCAACGATTGCTGTCGGTAAGGTGGGAGCGCTCCCCTGCACGGTGGAAATTACCGTTACCGCAGAGGATCACAAAAATACAAAGACATATCAACTGAAGCTGGCTTATATTCAGGGCGATACCCCGACTCCCACGCCTACCCCGGAGAACCCCGGCGGCGGAACCGTGGTGAACCCGCCCAGCAGCGGCGGAACAACCGGCAACGGGAACATTAACGTAGCGCCTTTGAACCAGTTCCGGGATATTACCGGTCACTGGGCAGAAAAGGACATTCAGGAAATGGCGAAGAAGGGCATTGTGTCCGGCGTGACCGACACTACCTTTGAGCCGGACCGTTCCATCACCAGAGCAGAATTTGCCACCCTGGTGGTGAAGGCGCTGAATTTGAAGAGTGACATTTCCGCAGGCTTTACCGACGTGCCGGAGGGCGCATGGTATGCGTCTTACGTCAATGCGGCAGCCAATGCAGGCTTGATTTCCGGCTATGCCGGGGAATTCCGTCCGGAGGATGCCATCACCCGTGAGGAAATGGCAGTGGTGATTGTAAAGACCCACCAGTTCCGCGGCGGCAAGCTGGAAAGCGGCAAGATTTCTAACTTTACCGATAAAGACCAGATTGCTGACTGGGCGGTCAATTACGCAGACCAGGCGGTAAGCACAGGCTTTATCTCCGGGATCACGGCAACGACCTTCGGACCGAAGGAAAACGCCACCAGAGCACAGGTAACCGCCGTGCTCAACCGGATGTTAAATCAATAGTTCCATCTCCTTTTTATAAAAATCCCGCCCCGGGCATTGGCCCGGAGCGGGATTTTTAGCGTAATTATAAATTAATTTTGGCAGTCAGCGGTTCGTTTTTTAAGAAAGAAGGCCGGTAAATCCGCCGTTTTCGGTAATGCAGCGTTGAATTGCTGTTACGTCCGCTTGATCGGGTGTAGTATTTTGTTTTTTGGCAACGGCGGCTCCAATGCCGGCTGCTTCTCCCAAGCAGCATACAATGGGCATAATCCGAATGGACGCCTGTGCTTCATGAGTGGCAGAAATACACCGCCCCGTTACTAACAGATTGGAACAACCGACGGGCAGAAGGCAGCGGTAAGGAATGGTGTACCAGGTGCCGTCTGCAAAATAATAATGACTGGTGCCGGAGCCTTCCGGATTATGAATATCAATGTCATAATTACCGGCAGCAATGGCGTCAGGAAATTTCACGCAGTTCTTTAAATCCTCTTCAGTCAGCTGATAACGGCCGGCAATCATCCGGCTTTCCCGCACACCGATTTCAGCGGCGGTGGAGCAAATTTCGCTGTGAGCAAATGCGCTGAAATTTTCCTTGAGGAAAGAAAATACCTCAAATACCTGCTCCCGTGCCTCAATCTCCGCTTCGGTCTTATCGAAGGGATCGGTGGGATTCTTTTTTACAATCCGTGTGGTGTTAAAATGCAGCACACCGGGGATTAATGTATGAAATCTCAATACGTCCTCCCGAGGATTTTTAATTTTTCCTTCCTGCTGCCATTTCTGGTAGAGCGGGTTAATCTCAGGTGCCTGTTTTTCAAACAAATCCATATCAATATTGGCTACCCGGAAGCACAGGGTCATAGGCTGACACAAGTGATCCGGGAGCCGCCCCAACTGGGCTTCGCAGCCGGCCAGAACTGAGAGCGCCCCATCTCCCGTAGCGTCAATAAAGGAATCGGCCGACAGTGAAAATGAGCCGGATACACCGGACAGAGAAAGAGATTGGATGCTTCCGTTTTCTTGCTTGACGCCGGTTAAATAAACGCCAAACAGCAAAGTCACCCCTGCGTCCTTCGCCATCCGATTCAGTACCAGCTTTAGTATTTCATCGTGAAAGGTGCGGTCATTCTGACAACCGCCCAATACTTCCATCTCATGCTTAATTTCGGCAAAGATGCCGCGGCATAAGAAAAAACGCTCCTGATTCAACGTGGTGTGGTGCCTCATAAAGGGCATCACCAGATTGCAGTTGGCAGCACCGCCCAAGGCATTCCCCTTGTCAAATAACAAAACCTGCAAGCCCTGCCGTGCAGCGGCAATAGCAGCGGCAGTGCCTGCAAAACCGCCGCCGGCAACAATTAAGTCATAATGCTGTTGTTTCATAAAAAGGCTCCATTCCAACAGAAAACCTGTATTCATATTTTCTGTTTTTCTTTTATTGTATCAGAGAAAGAAGAAAATATCTTATCAAAAAGATACTTTATTCTTGAAATTATGATAGAACAGTGATAAAATAGATAAGGAGGTGACGGGAATGGAATATCAATGTCTTACAACGCTTTTGGATCAGCTGGAACAAGGCGGCAAGGTGCATATTTGTGTCCTGGATGTATCCGGCTTGCTTTCCGGCGAGCTGCTGGGATTAACGCCAAACCGCAGGATTCATTCCGGTCGATTTTGTTCGGCGGCAAAATCTACAGATCGCGGGCTGGAGCTGTGCTTATCCTGCAAAAGGCTGACCAACCGAAAAGCGCTGCAGGAAAAGCACCCTTTTTGGGGAAGGTGCCCTTACGGCTTAAGCGAGGTGGTTTGGCCGGTTTGCGATCAGGGCGATGTAAAGGCCATTTTATTTGTAGGGAATCTGGTGCAAAATCGGGAGGAGACCCTTCGTTGTATTCATAAGGCCTGCCGCCTGACCGGCGTGGATGAGGCCATGCTCGTGCGGGAATTACAAGAAACCCAGAAAATCGAATCCATAGCTCCCTATCAACAAATTGCGCAGACGGCTGCCAGCTACCTGACCCTGCTGGGAGAGCGTTTTCCTCCTCGGAAAACAGGACGCCACTGGGCGGTGGAAGCGCTGGAAGCGGATTTGTCCTGCCATTACAGCCAGCATATTACGCTGCGCCAGGCTGCCAAAAGCTATTTTATGAATGAAAAATATTTGGGCAGATTGTTTTTTCGGCAAACGGGGGTTTCCTTTCATCAATATTTAAACCGGCTGCGGCTGGAGCAATGTGCCCGTATGCTGCAATATACTGACCGGAGCGTACTGGAAATTGCGCTTGATTGCGGATTTGGGAATGTTACCTATTGTAACCGGCTTTTTTTGCGCACCTATGGGTGCACGCCCACGGAATATCGCAAACGGAACGCATGAATTCTGTTTCCCGGACATATAGTGGCTATGGGTGATGGGAGTGAAACGAGTCTGTATTTTAGTGATTAACGGAGCGGTTTCCGCAATTACATCCTTTATTATGTGTGGAATCGGCGTTTGGTTCAGTCTGTATCTGACGCAGAAAATCGGAACAGCCGTCATGGGTGAATATCAGCTGATCCTTTCGGCCTATGCCTTTGGTATAACCTTTGCGTCCTCCGGCGTACAGTTTGCCGCCATGCGGCTGATTTCTGAAAACATTGGGCGAAGTCCCCGGGTGGATGTGCGCCGAATCTTAAGAAAATGCTTTGGATACTGTGCTGTCTTTGGCCTTGGCGGCGGCATTTTGCTTTATTCCCTTGCTCCGCTGATCGGATCGGCGGTGTTAAAAAATAACGCAGTGACGCTTCCTCTTCGTGTAATTTCCCTTTCCTTGCCCTTTGTGGCGGCGGGAGGTGTGATTAACGGTTATTTTGCTGCAGTGCGTAAGGTCTATAAAATGGCTGCGGTGCAGGTGGGAGAACAGCTTTTAAAAATTATTCTGACGGTTGTGACCGTCTCCTATTTTATGGCTCGGGGGCAGGCTTGCCTGGCATTGATCCTTGCCGGAGTGATCAGCGAGGGCTTGAGCGTTTTCATTTCTCTGCTGCTGTGCCGCCGGGATTGCCGGCAGTATCGGGGGAGGGAAAAACCTCAGGGGAGTCTGCTGCGGATTGGATTGCCCATTGCATTTTCTTCCTATCTGCGTTCCGGGCTGGTATCGATGCGGCATTTACTGGTGCCTTCTCAGCTCCAAAAGTACGGAATGGAGCAACGGCAAGCGGTTGCCGCCTTTGGGATGATCCACGGAATTGTGCTGCCGGTTGTGTTTTTTCCCACTGCTCTGCTTTATTCCTTTTCTAATTTGCTGGTGCCGGAGGTGGCGGAGACCAGAACCCGTACCGGCAGCGAGAGCCGCAGGATGACCTATTTAATTGATCGCAGCGTCCAGCTGACCCTTTTGTTTTCTATTGGTGTGGCAGGATTTTTTTACTTTTTTGCGGAAGAATTGATGGGCGTGGTTCGGGGAGGAGCCGGGATTGGAATTTACTTAAAAATGCTGGCGTTGGTGGTGCCGGTGATGTATCTGGATCATACGGTGGATAATATGCTAAAGGGGTTGGATCAGCAGGTTCAGTCTATGAAATATAATATTATAGACGCTGTATTCAGCCTGGGATGTATTTTTTTGTTTTTACCCCGATTCGGGACAGCGGGATATGTTTGTTTGATTTGCCTCAGCGAGTTATTAAATTTTACTTTAAGCTTCCGGCGGCTGACAAAAGTATCCTCCTTTCATTTATTGCCCTTAAAGGGCGTGGTTTTCCCGATTGCCTGTATTGTGCTGGCATGTAAAACAGGAAGGTATGCAGGGGGGGTGTGGGGTGTTACGGGAATGGGATTCCTGATTGCCGCCGGCTGCCTTTCCTTAGCGTTGTATTTTGTTTTTTTAAGATTAACCGGCTGTTTTACGCAAAACGACGCAGACTGGCTGCGCCGTATTTTTCAAAGAAATTAGAATTATTGAACGGTGATTTGTTCTGCCCGGCTTCGTTTGAGCAGACCGATCGCCATATTTTTTTCTCCTTCCCGCACATGAACGGTCAGTCGGTTTTGAGCGGTCGGCTTCGGTGGAAAAATCGGCAGCGGAACATTCGGATTGGTGCCGAAATTACTTTCTGTCATGGAATCCCGCTGTAAGCCTGCCAGAAAAAAGCTGCCCGGCAAAGGCAGGCTGAGGGAGGGATCGTCTCCGACAAAAAAATTGGAAAATCCCGCTTGACTCAGCAAATCCGCTGCACGTTCCAGCTCTGCTTCCTGTTTAAAAAGACTGCTGATAATTGCCATATCATATTCATCTCCTTTCTGCTTTAGTGTTTCCCGATTTTACAGAAATCAGACTGGTAAAGAAAAGGGGTTTTGAAAAAACACACAAAAGATGATTTGTAAATTTGGTTAAAACATATAAAATAAAAAAGTTTGGAAAAAGGTCTTTTCAAAAAGCAAAAAATCTTGTATAATTAATGTATAGTGCAGTAGTCTTATTTACTGAAAAGGAGGAATAAAGTATGTGGAAAAAGGGGAAACGCCTGGCGGCTTTAGCGCTGGCGGGTGCGATGGCGCTGTCCTTGTGTGCCTGCGGAAAAGGCGGCAACGGCGGTACAGCAGGAAAAGATGACATGAGCGAAGAGGTTACCTTAAAGTGGTACATCATGGCTCAGGAACCGGCAGGCTTTGACCGGGTAATGGAAGAGGCAAACAAGTATATTAAGGAAAAGCTGAATGCAAAGCTGGAATTAACCTGCATTCCTTCCGGTGATTATCAGCAAAAAACTTCTATGATCTTAGCCTCTCAGGAAGAATTTGACTTAATGTGGGTCAATGTTGCCTATTATGAATCCAACGTAACAAAGGGCGCTTTCGTTCAGTTGGACGATATGCTGAAAAATACCACGCCGGAATTAAACAAACTGTTTGAAGACGGTGTTTGGGAAGCAACAAAGGTAGACGGCAAGATTTACGGTGTGCCGATGCTTCAGGTACTGTATGACCAACCCGGAATATGGTTTATTAAGTCTATTGTGGATAAATATAACCTGCCGGTTGAGGACATTAAGAGCGCAGCTGATTTGACACCGATCTATCAGATGGTGAAGGACAAC